>JAHEMM010000139.1 GCA_024643655.1 Chitinophagaceae bacterium
AAACCGTGAAGTTTAGTGAAAATGAGATCTGGAAAGATTACGGAGAAAAATTCAGACAGGGGAATCCCGATATTATTAACGATCAATTCTATCCTGTTGAAATTTTACCCAATGTTTGGGAAATTTTAAAAGACATAGTTCAGGCAATTCCTGAAGATCTAAGGCCTTTACCATCAGATTTTCCAAATGGCTTATTTAATATTGAAGGGTATTGCAAATACGGAACGATAGGTTGTAATCTCAACCGACCACCAACAGACGAAGAGAAAAATATTGTAATAAAATTTGCTACCGAATTCGGCAGGTTATACCAACGCTTTTTGGACATTGAAAAAGCTGAAGCACAAGCCAGAGAAGCACAGATAGAAGCAGCACTGGAAAAAGTGCGGAGCCGTTCATTGGCTATGCATAATGCAGATGAGTTACAGGAAGTAGTAACAGTTGTTGGCGAAAAATTACAAGAGTTAGGTGTTATCCTGGATTCTGGAGGAGTAGTGATCTGTACCTACTTCCCTGATTCAAAAGATGTGATGCACTGGACAGCTACATTTGATTCATCATTTCCGTCGGTTCCTTATTTTCTACCTTATTTTGATACCCCGATATTTATTGAAACCTGGAACTCAAAAAACAGCGGAGTAGATTTTTTTGAAAAGAATTATTCTTTTAAAGATAAAAATCATTTTTTCCATTATGCTTTTGAACATTCTGGTTATAAAAATTTACCGGCAGAATATAAGCAAGCACTATTAGATGCAGAAAGTCATGCACTGTCATTTGCATGGGCGAAGAACTCTGCTTTAATGATTGCTTCTCATACAGGGATGCTGCTGCCAGAGGAGCATAAGATAATATTGAAACGCTTTGCCAAAGTGTTTGAACAAGCCTTTATCCGTTTTATGGATCTGCAAAAAGCAGAAGCACAGGCAAGAGAAGCACAAATTGAAATGGCATTGGAAAGAGTAAGAGCCAGGTCAATGGCCATGCATCAAACAGATGAGTTGAGTGATGTGCTTTGTGTGCTTTTCGAACAGTTTGATTTCTTAGGAATTAATCCGGTGCTCACACACTTAACACTGATGGATGAAGCCAATGAAACTTTTACTTTACGAATCACCTCATCTCCTAAAGAACGGGTGTTTGCAGAACAAAAAATTGACATCAATGCAGTGGAAAGCTGGAAAACTTCTTTTGAAAACTGGAAAAAAGGTGAACCAAACACTGTTGATTGTATCGATTACCCACCAGAAGTATTGCCTGCAGTTTGGGAAGTGCTGCGTGAAGTAATGAATGCATTACCGGAGGGCCATAAAATAAAGCCGGAAGATTTTCCGGATGGTTTGTATACCACACAAGGGCATTTCAAATTTGGATATTTAGGATTTAATCACAGCAGAAGAGCAACAGAAGAAGAAAAAAATATTGTGAGCCGGTTCGCCACTGAGTTTGGAAGAGTGTATCAACGTTTTCTCGATCTGCAAAAAGCCGAAGCACAGGCAAGGGAAGCACAGATTGAAGCGGCATTGGAACGAGTTCGTTCGCAGGCAATGGCCATGCAAAACAGTAACGACTTAATAAATTGTACCACTATTGTTTTTGAAGAACTGGAAAAACTTAATCTTAAAATAGCACGAAGTGGAATTGGTATTTTTGATGCGAAAACAAAAGACTGCCATCTATGGACAACCGTAGTTACAAAAGAAGGTGACACAGAGTTAGTTACAGGCATTACTTCTTTAACTATTCACCCACTGCTGATAAATACTTTTAAAGCCTGGGAAAAACAAGAGTCTTACTCCTATGTCTTGGAAGGTAAAGAATTGGAAGACTATTATCGAATAGTGGAAAAAAGCGAGTTTCATTTATCTAAGGAAAGCATTCAAAAGTCTGCTTCTTTACCAAAAGAATACTATTTATATACACCCTTTATAGCGGGAGGATTATATTTTTTCTCAGATGTTGAACCTACAAGTTCAGATAAACAAATTGTCAAACGATTTGCTGATGTTTTTCATTTTACCTATACAAGATACCAGGATCTGCAAAAAGCTGAAGCAAGAACCCGGGAGTCTGAAATACAACTGGCACTGGAAAGGGTTCGGGCCAGAACAATGGCTATGCATAATAGTAATGAGCTTGGAGAAGTGGCGTCTGTTCTTTTTGAACAAATAAGTTTACTTACGAATACACCTGACCGTTTTAATATTGCCATTGCAAATGAAGAAAACAGAACTTATGACATTTGGGTTACCGATCAGCAAGGGCATAAAATCACTAAACTTTTTGTAGCAGCTGCCAATAAATCTCCTGTAATTTTCGAGGCATTTGAGGCCTGGAAAAGAAAAGAAAACTTTATTGTCCAGGATTTATATGGAGAACGATTAGAAGATTGGATTCAATATATGGGTAATGAAGTTGGTATTCCATTTGAAAAAAGTCAGGTAATGGATCACCGGTACATCAATAATGTTTTTTTCTCTCATGGTTTTATTGGTATTACTACCAATGAGCCGCCAGATCCTGAAACGTTAAAATTGATTCAACGGTTTGCTAAAGTATTTCAACAAACGTATACCCGTTTTCTTGATCTGCAAAAGGCAGAGGCACAATCAAGAGAAGCACAGATTGAAGCGTCATTAGAAAGAATAAGAGCCAAAGCAATGGCTATGCAGCATACAGATGAGCTGAATGAAGTAATTGGTTTGCTTTGTGAGCAGTATGATATTTTAGGAATCAACCCAGTTTGTGCTCACTTAAGTTTGATTGATGTAGAGAATGATCGTTTCAGTCTGCGCCTCACCGGTAAAAAAGGAGCCAGAAATGTTGGCGAGCAAATTATTGATGCGAATGCTATGCCGGTTTGGGCAGAGGCTGTAGAAAAGTGGAGGAAAAGTGAGCCCCTAAGCCATCAATGCCTGGTATACCCACCAGAACAAGTGCCAACAGTAATGTCCATACTGGGCGGAGTTATTTCCACCATGCCCGAAGAAGCCCGGATCAGCGCTGCTGATTTTCCCGATGGATTATTTTCCTGCGAAGGACAAAATAAGTTCGGTAATCTGGGATTCAATCATTCCCGCCCACCAACTGAAGAAGAGATACAAATTGTAGTGCGTTTTGCAAGAGAGTTTGAACGGATCTATCAACGGTTTTTAGATTTGGAAAAGGCAGAAGCACAGGCAAGAGAAGCACAGGTAGAAGCAGGATTGGAAAGAGTAAGAAGCCGCACAATGGCCATGCAAAGTTCTGATGAGCTTGCCGAAACATCCGTTGTGGTTTTTAAACAATTGATAGACCTTGGTATTGAGCCCAACCGTTTGTATATCGGCATTATTACAGACAATAGTGGTGATATAGAGTTCTGGGCAACAGATGAAGATGGATCAAAAATAAGTTCAAAGTTTACAGGTAATAAAAATAATAATACATCACTTCTAAAAATGTATGATGCGTGGTTAGCAAAAGAAAAATCACTTACCATTGATATGCAGGGTAAAGAGTTAGAAGAATATTTCAATTATCTCGGCAATGAATTGCATGTTCCTTTTAAGGATGGTCTTCTACAGAAACGAAGAGTGCAAACCATGTCTTTTTTCTCCAAAGGGTTTATCGGAATAGCTTCACCGGAGGAGCAACCTGAAGCTACAGCAAAACTTTTGGAACGTTTTGCTGCTGTATTCAATCTTACTTTCACCCGTTTTAATGATTTAAAAATTGCAGAAGCAAATGCTTTGCAAGCGGAACAGGATCTGATTGAAATAAAAGCGGCCAAGCAAAGTGCCGAAGCTGCACTTACTGAATTAAAATCCACACAATCGCAACTGGTACAGTCAGAAAAAATGGCTTCGTTGGGTGAACTCACCGCTGGTATTGCCCATGAAATTCAAAACCCGTTAAACTTTGTAAACAACTTTAGTGAAGTAAGTAAAGAGTTGCTGGATGAAATGAATGATGAGTTGGAAAAAGGAAATCTGGAAGATGTACGGGACATTATGAAGAATGTTATTCAGAATCTTGAAAAAATAAATCATCACGGTAAAAGAGCGGATGGCATCGTAAAAGGAATGTTACAACATAGCCGTAGCAGCAGTGGTACCAAAGAACCTACCGATATTAATGCATTGGCAGATGAATATTTACGTTTGGCTTATCATGGTCTGCGGGCAAAAGACAAATCTTTTAATGCTACAATGAAAACTGATTTTGATAAAAGTCTTGAAAAAATCAATATAGTTCCGCAGGATATTGGCAGAGTAATTTTGAACTTAATTACCAATGCATTTTATGTTGTAAACGAGAAGAAGGATGAACTTAACGGGGATTATGAACCAATTGTTACCGTTAGTACAAAACAATTAAAAGGGAAAACGCAAATCTCTGTACAGGACAACGGCAATGGAATGCCAGATGCTATAAAAGAAAAAATATTCCAACCCTTCTTTACTACTAAACCAACCGGACAAGGAACTGGGTTGGGATTATCATTGGCATTTGATATAATAACCAAGGGGCATGGCGGCGAGTTGAAAGTGGAAACGAAAGAAGGAGAGGGAACTGAGTTTATTGTTTTGTTACCGATTTAATTAATGAATTATGAAAAAGATAGGAGTATTTATTGTTTTCTTTTTTAGTCTGGTATTCTCAGTTTGGGGGCAGATATCCAATGAAGGG
>JAHEMM010000059.1 GCA_024643655.1 Chitinophagaceae bacterium
TGGCGGTTGGAGGTCATAGTTATGGTGCATTTATGACTGCCAATCTTCTGGCTCACACAAAACTATTTAAGGCTGGTATTGCCAGAAGTGGCGCTTACAACAGAACATTGACTCCATTTGGTTTTCAAAATGAAGACCGGACTTATTGGCAAGCACCAGATCTTTATAATGAAATGAGTCCGTTTAGTCATGCAGATAAGATTAAAACACCCATTCTGCTTGTTCATGGAGAAATGGATAATAACACCGGAACATATCCCATACAAAGTGATAGAATGTTCAATGCAATTAAAGGACATGGTGGTATAGCTAAATATGTAAGCTTACCTTATGAAAGCCATGGATACCAGGGAAGAGAGAACTTGCTTCATTTATTGAATGAGCAGTTTCAGTGGCTGGAGAAATATGTGAAAAACCCTGAGCAGAAACCCATGAAAGAAAAAATGAAAGGCTTCTAATTAAAAAACCCGGTTGAAAAACCGGGTTTTTTTTATTTGAAGAAATAAATTCACTAAGGCTTGTGAACTACAAAATTAAAATTACAATCAACAAGGGCACCTGTAATATCAAAAACACGGACGATTAAGTCTCCACTAAAACTACTTGTTACTGCAATTCTTGGTACATTAATAAATGACGGTGTAACAGTTGCAAGAGATGTCTGGTAATGAAATGTATTCGATGTAATTGTTATAAAGTATGTTCCAACACCTGTTCTATTTACACTATAGTTACCCGACCCCGTATTGATTGTTCCATCTCCTTGTATATTCCCATATGATATTGGTAATAAATTTGCCGAACCTGTTTGAGTTGGATTGTTTATTTCTTCAGTCAGACTGATGGTTCCTTTCACATCTAGCATACTTGCTGCTGGTAAATGTGACCCAACTGATAAGCCATCTAAATTTAAATACAAATTATTGTCGCTAAGATCGTTAGGACCTAAAACCTGAAACCGCATAGCCGTTCTTTTGTTGGCAGTTGTATTTACATTCTCCAAAATTGAAGATATCCGGCCAGAGGTTGTCATAATTTGATCATTCAGTTCTGTTCTAAAAATAATACCAGATCCTATTCCATTTTGTGGTACACCCGAAGTTCTTCTTTGAATAGACAAAGCATCCTCTACATTGTCAGGTTGCACATGCACTTTCATGAGTCCAAGAACACCAAAAGTAGAAGGATTATAAATATTGCTGTTTGAAATCCCGACAAAATATCTATTTCTGTTTACAGGATACACTTGATTTTTAGTCTCCCAATGGCCATTATTATAATCGCTAAGTTCTATCCATGAAGACACACCCCGGTACCAATAGCTTTATGTATCTGTATCGTATACTATAAGTCCCGTTGCAGGTGAAACAATTGCCAGCCTCATATTTGTCCTCATTCTTGGTGGCAAAAACCCTTTTCCTGGCTAGTGACTTCTAACATGGCACTGGGATCAGGTGTAGCACCATCATTATTTATGGCTACATTTTGGCATCAATATCTGCCGATAAAAATAGCCCGGCTACAATTAATGTAATTACAAATTTCATTTTGAAAAATTTAAAGGGTAAACAAATTATTGAATAATTATTTTCTGATTTAGATCTTGCTGACCAGCCAGCTTTATAATATAATGACCAGGCATTAATCCTCTTATTTTCTGTTGCGTATTATTGAAAACAGGGACTTGCTGTATTAATCTTCCGCTCATATCAAATACCTGAATCAAATCTTTCTCCACACCAAATAATAAGATATTCACTTCACCTACAGAAGGGACTGGCCAGACTTTTAAACTTGCAGTTGTTTCACTACCAGCAACAACACGAACTACTGAATAAGATGTTCGTCCATCAATATCTTTTTGCTTCAGCTGATAATAAGTTTTGCCTGAATAATTATTTATATCAGTTGTAGAATAATTTAATGGTAAAATACTGTTACCTCCAATTGCCAATGAATTAACAAAACCTGTTGATGAAAAATTATTTTCATTTTCTTTTTTTCTTTCAATTGAAAAACCAAGATTATTAAATTCCTGTAGCGTTTTCCAGTTAAGTTGTACCAAATTACTATTGATACGTTTTGCATTAAACTCAAGCCCGGTTACAGGCAATACTCCAGTTGCAGAAGACAATGCCCATCTTGAAAAACTATTAATGCCTGTATTCTCAACATAATTTGCAACAGCATCCCGAATGCCAAAGTTTTGGCTTGACCAGTTTAATCCAGCATCAATGCTTCGAAACATAGCAAGACTATTCTCTGTTTGCCCATTCATTTCTGCATCAAAATAATTATAACGGAATGTAGCATTCAATGCAACATTATTTGAAGGACTTATATCAAAATACCGATGAATGCTATTAATCATTCCTGTTCCTGATTGATTCTTATGTCCTCTTTTTATACTCACTGATCCTAGGTCGGAAAGAGAAGTAATAACTGCACCCATATTTCCCGCATTATTACCTGCAGGGGCATTCATTGGAATTGTAATAATTACTTCACCACCGCTTAGTCCGGTAATTCGACTGGCTTCTGATTCATTATCCAAATAGGCAGTTTCAGAAAGAGTTATATTAAATTGATTTAGATCTATTAACCCAGAAGTAAATAAAACTCTTTTCAGAATTTCAATATTATTATTAAGCAAAACTTTATTGCCCCCCATTTTCCCTACTTCTAATTCAAAAAAATTAGTTGCAGTGTTACCACCAATAACATTATTGTTATTACCAATAAATTTTACATTGCTTCCTCCAGGCAACATTGTTCCATTATTAATGAAATCAATATTGTTTAGAACAATTTGGGGAGAACCATCACTTACCCACTGTGCACCTGCTGTAATGGTCAATTGACTAAACGACAGGTTGCTAATTGAAAAGAGAATAATTAAAAAAATATACTTTTTCATAACGAAAGATTTATTTGATACATATAATGACAGCAAAATAGATTGAATGAAATTATATTTTCATATCAATTGAGTTTACGGTATTAATAATTTTTTTAAAGGCAAGCGATGAGGAATTAAATAATCCCTGATACTTGTTATTATTTATTTCAGAATGATTTTTCCGAGCAAACTAAATCTAATTAAAAAGAAAAAATTACCGCTACCTAATCAGGATTTAACCTTTTAATAGGATTATAATACCGTAAACTAAACGAAGGCTGCTTATATATTTTCATACTCTTACCTTGGTATTCTAAAATTATAAATATGAAAAAAATAGCTGTTCTAATTGCATTTCTTTTTCCAATGATACTTTTTTCACAAAGTGTAGCTATTAATACTGATGGCTCACTTCCTGATAACAATGCTATTCTTGATATCAAAAGCAATTCAAAAGGGATATTGATCCCAAGGCTAACTACATTACAAAGGACTAGTATTGCGGGACCATCTGTTGGTTTAACCGTATATGATATCGACACTTATAACCACTGGGTTTATAGAGGCGATGTAAACGGAGGTTGGGTTGAACTAATGAATAACCTTGATAAACATTGGGAAAGAACTGGTACTAATATATTTAATAACAATCCTGGTAATATTGGAATTGGAACTAATTCACCTGCTGTTAAACTTGCTATTAATGGTTTAAACCCAAGTATTGGTATGTATAATAATGGCTTAGCTGTTGGATCTATTCAGGCCGATGGCTTTGATTTAAAAATTGGAACACATCCTGATAATCCAGTTGGAGATATTCTCTTTCAACCAAAAGGTGTTGACAAATTTACTATTACAGAAAGCGGAAAGATTGGCATTGGAACTAACTCACCACTTTCCCTATTATCAATAAACGGAAATAATACAGATGCAGCTGAAATTCTATTTCAAAAAAATAATAGTAATAAAAGTTATTTAAAAGATTTAAATAACCATCTAACGTTAGGTACCAGTGCCGATAATACAGCTGGGGATTTACTCTTTAGAACAAAAGATATTACAAGAATGAGTATATCGTCTTTAGGCCAGGTTAACATCACTAATACTAATGGCTGGCCAGTTGGTTTTGTTTTAAGTGGTGCTGATCCGGTTTTAGAATTTAAAAATGCAGGCATTGACAGAGGATTTGTAAAAATGATTGGAAATGATCTTAAGATAGGAACAGAATTAATAAACCAAAATGGAAATTTTGTTGTTACAACTCACGGTTCTGATAAATTTTATGTGGATGAAAATGGAAAAGTAGGAATTGGTGCAGCTGCAACTTCTATTCATCCTTTAAGTATCGCAGAACAAGGAACAGGAAGAAGTGGAATCTCATTTCTTGCAGATCTGAATAACACGGAAAGGGGAAGCCTTTCATATACAAATACAAGTGGATCATTAAGGTGTAATACTGGCGATTTAACTGTTTCAGCCTTTGGATTTGGATTAAAATGTTATGCTGGAGGTGGATTTAGTTTCGGTGGCAATACCAAAGCTACTGGTTATGCACTTAGTGTGCATGGAAAAGTAATTGCACCTGAGTTCACAACATTAGCCATAGGTGCATGGCCTGATTATGTTTTTGCTGACGATTACAAATTAAAACCACTGGTTGAAGTAAAAAAATTCATTGCTGATAATAAACATCTTCCAAATATTCCCTCAGCAAAAGAGATAGAAAAAAATGGTATTCAATTAGGGGACATGAGCAAAAAGCTGATGGAAAAAGTTGAAGAACTTACTTTATATGTCATTGAGCTTAGTGAGCAAAATATACAATTGCAAAAGCAATTTAACGAACTAAAAAAAATAATCAATAATAACTTATAAATAAAATGATTATTTTCAGATGAAGAACTTCATTTAAAAAGGGGGATTGAACTTACTAAAGATCATATCAGTTGGTTTCTTTGTACATCTTTTGTTTACACCGGTGTTTTCACAATCGCCAGTATTTTTTCATTTAAGTACCGCTGAAGGTTTAAGTGATAATAATGTCAGCTCCGCTTGTATGGACAAAAATGGCATTCTATGGATTGCTACTACAGAAGGCTTGAATAGTTTTGACGGAAACCGTATACAAACATATAACAGCTACCAATATCCAGCAATGGCAGATAATAACATTGATGATATAATAGTAGACAAAAGCAATAACCTATGGCTTAAATCCAAAAATGGAAAAATCACTTTGCTGGATAGAAAAAGAAATTTTCAACAACTTTTAATTGGAGATTCCTTAAATAATAAGCCTGTTTCAGATTTGTTCTACACTTCAATTGGAATGATTGCCATAAAAGATAATCAACAATACATTTGTACAAATGCAAATTCACTTAAATTCATTAAACTAGATTTCCCTTTTAAAGACATACTGCCTTCAATCCGCTTTACTACAAATTTCACTGATGAGAAAATAATTTTTTATGGAGAAAACAGATTAGTTATTATCGATTATTCATCTATGAAACTTCTTCTTGATCTGCCTTTAAAAAACATTATGGGTGCTGCTGCAATAAATAATGATGAATTAATCGCCTATACAATTGACGGGAGTACATTCTACCGAATAAGTATTTCAAATAATAAAATAAATAAAGAATATACAAAGCTGTTGGATCAATTTAAAAAACCTATTGAAGGTAATTTGCGAAATATTGCCAGAATTGACTCTAATAGATTTGCAATAACATCAAGATTTTCTGGATTATATTTACTAGATATTAGTAAAGAAAAATTAAGCCATTACACTCACGACCCACTTGACCAAAGAAGTATTGGCGGAAATAATACTTCTAGAATTAATTATGACAATAGTGGCCATTTATTAGTTACCACACAAACTTCAGGCGTTCATTATTACAATGTTAAACAACAACAAATTCCTTTTAAATCTTATTTTAAAAATGAAAAGGGAGAAGTTTTCGATGGCTTTATACAAACAATCGCTACATCAAACGATAGTATAGTTTGGCTGGGTGCCCAAGACAGGCTTATCAGATGGGATAGAATAAATGATAAATCCAATTTTATTCCTTGTTTCCTGCCGGACGGTAAAAACATAAGCAACGAAGAAACAATAAGAGCAATTCAATTTGATCAAAATAACAATCTTTGGGTCGGAACTTCAAGGTATGGAGTACTCATATTAGATAAACAATTTAAAACAATAGCACAACTAACCTATGACGAAAAAGCAAAAAAACCAACATTAAATGCAGGATGGATCAATGCTTTTTGTAAAGCAAAAAATGGAGATACATGGGTAGCAACATCAAGGGGAATTAGTATAGTTGACAATAATACCTATACTTTAAAAAGTTTAAAAAACAATCCTATACTCTCATCAATTAATAATAGTAATTGTTTAGAACTTTGGGTTGATAGTAAAGATAGAATATGGATAGGAAGTCGATCTGGAGTTTATTGTTACGACCAAATAAATAATAGCTTGAAGCATTATACAACAGAAGACGGGCTTGCTGATAATGTCGTACATACTATCAATGAAGACAATTACGGAACTATTTATTTTGGAACAGATGGTGGACTTTCTGTTTTGTCAAAAGATGGGTCTATTCGAACTTACAACCGCAGTAATGGATTAAAAAATGATAAGTGTGAAGGTATACTTAAAGATGAAAAAGGATTTCTTTGGATTGGTAATCTGAATTGCATTTTAAGATACGATCCAGTTAATAAAACTTTTGCTGTTTTTGAGGAAGGATATGGCTTTAGTCACTCTGGCTTTCGTATGCGATCATGTTATAAAAGCAATACAGGTGAAATGTTTTGGGGAAGTGATAAAGGGTTAAGATGGTTTTACCCAGATGAAATGAAAAATATTTCAACTACGCTTCAACCTTACATTAATAAATTAATTGCAGGAAAAACGATTTTTTCCATTACTGAAAAAACATTAATCCGATTTCCATATAATACGTCAACAATTGTGTTTCAATTTAGTTCTGGCGAGATTACCGGAGGTAAAAAAATTCAATATCAATATCGGTTAATTGGTTTCGAGAAAGATTGGAAATCCCCTGTTGCTACTGCACAAGCCACTTTTAACAATTTACCGGCAGGTAAATATAGTTTTGAAATAAAAGCCTCCCGTGATGGATTAAACTGGTATTTAGCTTCTTATCCAATAGATATAATTATTGCAAAACCCTGGTGGCGGCAAAACTGGTTTCGGTTCATTTATTTATCCATTATTACAATTTCATTGTTGGTTTTATACCGCAACTTTAGAAGAAGAAAAAAAGTAAAGGAGGCGATGAACAAAACCAAGATGGAACTGATGGAACTAAATATGAAAATTGCTGAATCAAAGTTCTTGAATCTTCGCTTACAAATGAATCCTCATTTTTTATTTAATTCCTTAAGCTCAATTCAGGTACTCATCGTATCACAAAAAACAACAGAAGCATATAAATACCTTACTTTATTTTCTAATTTCTTACGATCATTATTGAACTATGCTGAAAAAAATTTTATGCCCTTAGATGAAGAATTGAAAGTTTTGAAAATGTATATTGAACTGGAAAGTTTGCGTTTTGATAAATCATTTTCATATGACATAAATGTTGACGAAACATTATCGAATGATGAAATACTAATCCCATCCTTAATGGTACAACCATTTGTCGAAAATGCAATCTGGCATGGATTATTACACAAAGAAGGTGAGAAAAAACTGTCTATTCAATTTATTAATCATTCTGACAAATACCTCACCTGTAGTATTGAAGACAATGGCGTGGGTCGAACACAATCCGATTTTATACAAAAAAGTAAAATCAAATCAATCGTTCATACCAGTAAGGGAATTGCAATTATTAAAGAAAGATTAAGCTTGTTACAACAAAAGACTGGTAAACCGGCACATGTAGAAGTCATAGACCTTTATAATCAAAGCTCAGAAGCAACAGGAACAAAAGTTATAATTACTATTCCTTATTATAATCCAGAAGAATCATGATAAAAGCAATGATAGTTGACGACGAGCAAGCTTCAATAGACTTGCTTACTTGGCTCATCAAGCAATATTGCCCTGATATCACTTCTCTACAATCTGCAAGAAGTGTAAAAGAGGCCCTACCCTTGATTAAATCTTTTAAACCAGATATTGTATTACTGGATATACAGATGCCTCACCAAAGCGGATTTGACTTATTAACAACCGTTGAAAATTGGGATTTTGAGGTGATCTTCACAACTGCTTATAATGAATTTGCAATCCAAGCAATTCGGTTTAGTGCATTAGACTATTTATTAAAACCCATTGATGAAACAGAATTAAAAAAAGCAATTGAACGATATAAAGCAAAACTCATTTATGCCCCGGCAGGAGAAATTCTTTTCAGAAATTTTATTCAGAATATTTCGCAACCGAATAAAGAAGATTTTAAATTAGCCCTTACTGATGCTTCTGAAATAAAATATGTCTCTTTAAAAGAAATTATCAGGTTGCAAGCAGATAGTAATTATACACATATTTACCTTATCGATAACAAAGTATTTGTATCAGCCAAGACATTAAAAGAATATGACGAGATACTTCATGGACACAGATTTCTTAGAGTACACAAGTCTCATCTAGTCAATCCTGAGCATATCAAATCATATGACAGATTAGGAATGTTATTAATGAGTGATAACAGTACAGTCGAAGTAGCCAGAAGAAAAAAAGAATTTATTCAACATGCACTTACTGGCAAAATCTGAATGACCAAAACCTATTGAATAATTTGACAAGCAATTCAATCTTTAAAAATTCAGGTTACAAATTCTCATCATTTAAAAATCTTTAAGGCCATTTTAATTATTTGAAATAACAATAATAAAACTGAGTAAAGTCCTTCAATAAGAAAATTGTTTTAAAACGTAGAATTTCGAATTACTGCTCATAAACAACGGGTTATCATCCTTTTAGGATTGAATACAAAACCTTACCTTTGCGCCACTTAATTCAATAATTTTAGTTATTAAATCATATCAATTTTATGGCAGATATTTTTGAGCGTTTACTTAAGAATTATGGCCCATTAGGCCAATATCGTGAAAGAGCACATGGCTATTTTGCATTTCCTAAGCTGGAAGGTGAGATTAGTAGCCGGATGATGTTCCGAGGGAAAGAGATGATTGTTTGGAGCTTAAATAATTATTTAGGATTAGCGAACCATCCAGAAGTAAGAAAAGCAGATGCCGAAGGTGCAAAAGATTATGGTCTTGCCTATCCAATGGGTGCAAGAATGATGAGTGGAAACAGTAACCTTCACGAACAGTTAGAAGAAGAATTGGCAGCATTTGTAATGAAAGAAGATGCAGCATTATTGAATTACGGCTACCAAGGAATGGTTAGTGTTATTGATGTGCTTTGTAGCCGTCATGATGTAATAGTATATGATGCGGAAAGCCATGCATGTATCATTGACGGACTACGATTACATCCGGGTCACCGTTTCGTTTATAAACATAACGATATGGCTGATCTCGAAAAGCAATTACAAAGAGCTACAACGTTAATTGAAAAACAAAAAGCAGGTGGTATATTAGTCATTACTGAAGGGGTGTTTGGCATGGCCGGTGATCAGGGAAATTTAACAGCAACAGTTGCATTAAAGGAAAAATATTCTTTTCGTTTATTAGTAGATGACGCACATGGATTTGGCACATTGGGTAAAACAGGAGCTGGTGCTGGTGAAGAGCAGGGATGCCAGGATGCAATAGATCTTTACTTTTCTACATTTGCCAAATCAATGGCAAGCATTGGAGCATTTATTGCAGGCGACAAAAAGATTATTGATTATATCAGATATAATATCCGTTCGCAAATATTTGCCAAAAGCCTTCCAATGCCTTTAGTTGTCGGTAATCTGAAAAGATTAGAACTTTTACGTAATCATCCGGAGCTTAAAGAAAAACTTTGGAGTAATGCAATGAAATTACAGAAAGGCTTAAAGGATCGTGGATTTGATATTGGTAAAACTGATTCTGTAGTAACTCCTGTATACATGAAAGGTGATATACCCGAAGCTACAGCAATGGTAATGGACCTCAGAGAGAACTATGGCATTTTTGCATCGATAGTTGTATACCCCGTAATTCCAAAAGGACATATCATTTATCGCTTAATTCCATCTGCGGTTCATACTGATGAAGATATTGAGTTGACTTTAAAGGCTTTCTCTGAAACAAAGAAAAAATTAGAAGCCGGCGAATATCGAGTTGAAAAGATTCCAGATATGGCGGATGCAAACACTAAATAATCAGCTTTTTTAACAAGCCCTGCAAAATGCGGGGCTTTTTTATGTACGGCACAAACCATTCTATATAATATGCTACTTTTACGGACAATGCTTCGTCAATAAGAAGTAAAATAATCATCCTTAAATAATTTGACTATGCGTAAGTATTTTTTAATTCTGTTTGTATTGCCGCTTTTTACAATGGCTCAAAACAAGCAGATAACTTTGGAAGACATCTATAAAAAAGGGACTTTTAGAGGTGAATTTGTAAGAACTAATTTTGGAGAACCTAAAGCTGAAGCAGAAATTAAAGCAGCAGATCTTAAAGATGAAAATGGCAAATCGATAGGCCAGCCTGATAATGTCATTCGTACGGAAGCAAATCCAAACATTGTTCTAATTCAAAAAGATATAGAACGTATTTATCGTCGCTCTTCTAAATCTACTCTTTACTTATTTGACCTTTCAACAAAAAAGTTAATAAAATTAGAGGATGAAAAAGTTTTACATCCAACCTTTTCGCCGGATGCATCGAAAATTGCATATGTAAAAGACAATAATCTTATTGTATATGATGTAGCCTCAAAAAAGGCAACACCCGTTACAACTGATGGCAAATGGAATAAAATCATTAATGGAAATTGTGATTGGGTTTATGAAGAGGAGTTTGAATTTACACAGGCTTATGATTGGAGCCCAAAAGGAAACTTTATTGCTTATTACAAGTTTGATGAAAGCAATGTAAAGGAGTATCAATTTACTCAGTTTGATGACAAACATAATACTCAGTACACTTATAAATATCCAAAAGCCGGAGACGAGAACTCAAAAGTAGAAATACACATATATGATGTCGCCAACAAAAAAGATGTAAAGGCTCAATATGAACAAGGCGATATTTATATCCCCCGCATTAAATGGACAAAAGATAATAATACATTGGTAGTATTTTGGATGAACCGTCACCAAGACGATTTAAAACTGCTAGCTACCAATGCTCAAACGGGTGTAGCTAATTTATTATACCAGGAAAAAAGTAAATACTTTGTTGAGATAAACGATGATTGGTGGTTCTTGAAAGACGGAAAGAATTTTCTTTTTACAAGTGAAAAAGACGGTTATCGCCACTTATATCTGAACAGTCTTGATGGAAAATCATCTACACAGGTGACTAAAGGAAATTTTGAAATTACCAATATTGAAGCTGTTGATGAAACCAACAAACGTATTTATTATACAATGGCATATCCTACACCAATGGACCGCAATCTTTTTGTTACTGATTTTAATGGTAAAAAAACTACCCGATTAACAAAAGGAAATGGTTGGCACAGAGTTCAGCTAAATGACAACTTTACTCAATTTTATGATTTTCTTTCTGACTTAAATACACCACAATCAGTTACGTTAAATGACATTTTTACAAATAGAGGGAATGAAATTGACGCAAAAACAGTGAAGACAATAAATGAAAGTGAAAAATTAAAAAGTACACTAGTTGAATATGGCTACGGAAAAGCAGAATTCATAAAAGTTCCGAATAGCAAAGGAGATACATTAAATGGCTGGATGCTGAAACCGGCAAACTTTGATGCCTCAAAAAAATATCCGGTTTTATTTTGTAATTATGGCGGCCCTGGCTCCCAACAAGTAGCCAATCGCTTTGGCGCTGTAAGTGCCTGGCACCAAATGTTGGCGCAAAAAGGTTTTATTGTTGTAAGTGTTGATAATACAGGAACAGGTTTCCGCGGAGAAGAATTCAAAAAGAAAACATACCTGCAATTGGGTAAGTTTGAAATTGAAGATCAGATAGACGCTGCTAAATACCTTGGAACAATGCCTTTTGTTGATAAAGACAATATTGGACATTGGGGTTGGAGCTATGGTGGTTTCATGAGTTCGCTGGCAATTACAAAGGGTAATGAAGTTTTTAGTGCTGCAGTAGCAGTAGCACCCGTTACAAGTTGGAGATATTATGATAATATCTATACAGAAAGATATATGCGTACCCCACAGGAAAATCCAAAGGGATATGACGATAATTCACCAATAAATTTTACTGATAATATAAAAGGAAAATATCTGATTATCCATGGCACTGCTGATGATAATGTACATTTTCAAAATGCGACGCAAATGATTACAGCTTTGGTTAAAAGCAATATAGATTTTGAAAGTGCTTACTATCCAAATAAAAATCATGGCATTGGAGGCATGGCAGATAATACGACTTTCCATTTATGGAGCAAGATGACCAACTGGATTTTGGAAAATATGGGAAATAAGAATACGCAATTGCCCAATAAACCCATAAAACAACTCAAAGGATTCTAGTAAATAAAGGACTTATTTATTACCAAAACCCTTCACATCTGTGCAGGGTTTTTTTGGCCAATTTCAGCATTATTTAATTGAGAGGAGCGTAAAAAAAAGAACCCCCGAAGTAAATCGGGGGGCCCTAATCAAAAACCATTAACCATTAAACCTTATCCTATGAAAATTCAATGCTAATATCGTTAATAATTTAATAACACAAAATATTTGACGATATTATTTTTTGATTTGATCCCACAAAGACTACTAATCCCTAATTAATTGATTGAACTCAATGTTATAACATCTGTTTGTGTCCTTATTTGCTTAAAATAATTCAATATAAATTACGCAATCGATTGCGTTGAAACTTAACTAACTTCAACTTTATTCCCATTTGTTCGTTATTATATAATATGAAAAAAATAGTTGTAGCAATAACAGGTGCCAGTGGTTCAATTTATGCGAGGAATTTACTTGACAAACTGGCTTTATCCAATGACCAACTAACTGAATTGTCGGTTATCATGACCGACAATGCTAAGCTTGTATGGAAAACAGAACTTGAAAATGAATCCTATAATAATTACAATGTTAAGTTTTATGGAACATCCGATTTTATGGCTCCATTTGCATCAGGATCAGGGCAATACGATACAATGATTATTATTCCCTGTTCAATGGGTACATTGGGAAGAATTGCATCAGGTATTTCTAATGATCTTATTTCCAGATCTGCAGATGTTATTTTAAAAGAAAGAAGAAGGCTTATTTGTGTAGTAAGAGATACTCCTTATAATCTGGTACATATTCGAAACATGGAAACAGTTACTTTAGCTGGTGGAATTATATGTCCGGCAACCCCTTCTTTTTATAGTTGCCCAAAAACAATAGATGAAGTTGCAAATACAGTTGTAGACAGAGTACTTGATCTGGCCGGAATAGATATTAAAACATTCCGATGGGGTAAATAAAAAGGCTTCCTTTTTAGAGAAAGCCTTTTAACATACTTTATTATCAACATACTTAATTTGTAAATTTGCCTCCTGCATTTATCCAATCAATGATTTTTTGCCTTTCTGAAGCTGGTAGTAATCCCGTTGGCGGCATTGCAGAAGGGTTTGCATTCACAGCTCTTGCCTGAATACGATCTTTAAAAGTTACAATATTACAATCAACTGTCCAGTTCATTCCTCCATTCGGAGTCGTTGGATTATGGCAACTTACACAGTTATTTTGTATCAGAGTTCTTACAGCAGTAAACAATGGACCCGCAGGTAAAGTTGGTACGATTAAATTAGAAGCTGTTCCCACACAATTATTTATATCTCTTGCAGAAACACTATATGTTCCGCTTGCAAGACTTGAAAATATATTACTGGATTGAAAAGCACCAGCATTCAGGCTAAAAGTATAGGGACCAGTGCCTCCAGAACCAGAAGCTGTAATCATCCCCGAAGGTGAAAGGCATGGATCATTACCCATTATTGAACTACCTACTGTTATTGTAACTCCGGCACAAGGATTAGGATTTGTAAGTGTAAATGCTTTTGAGCCAGTACAACCATTGACATCCTTTGCTACAATTGTAAAAGTTCCAGCTGAAAGATTATTAAAAGTTCCTGAGGATTGAAAAGCCCCTCCATTTATATTAAAAGTAAAACCTGTACTTCCGGTTGCAGTTGCTACAATACTTCCATTATTTGCGCCGGAAGCAGTTGGATTGTTTACTGTTCCATTTACAGTAATTGATATTCCGGCACAAGGATTAGGTGCTGCCAAAGTAAAATTTGCTGTACCAGTACATCCATTAGCATCTTTTGCTATTATTACATAAACTCCATCACCCAGATTTGAGAAAACATTTGCGCTTTGAAATACGCCACCATTAATATTATAAGTAAACCCTGTACTTCCAGATGCAGTAACAATTATACTTCCATCAAAAGCACCTGGCAAAGTTGGATTAGTTAAAGTAGCAGATACAGCTATAGTTACTCCTGCACACGGATTTTGGTCTACCATTGTAAATGATGCAGACCCGGTACATCCATTATTGCTTTTAGCAACGATGGAATAAACTCCGGCAGATAAACCTGTAAATACATTTGATGACTGGAAACCTCCACCATTAAGACTATAAGTAAATCCTGAACCACCGGTTGCTGAAACCGTAATGCTACCATTAGTAGCTCCTGCATTTGTAGGATTTGACGTTATGCCACTTACTAAAACTGTTATTCCATTACATGGATCCGGAGGAGTTGTTGTACCGCCTTTGCCACAAGAGCTAAAGAATAAAGTTGAAAAAAATAGTAATAAAGCAATATAGTATCCAAATTTGTAGAGTTTCATAAGCTAAGCTGTTTACTCTTCAATCGAATACGTTAAAGTAATGGTTGCCTTTAATACAACAACTTGAATCTATTTTTTAAAATTTGAATTAAAAGGACTCACTGTGAGTGTAAACAAAACTCCAGCATTATTTAATTTCACTTTTCCATAACCAACACCCTGTAAAGGAATTTTGAAATATGGCTCCATCATTAAAGAAACATTTTTACTCAACTTACGTTGATATCCACCCGATAATGCAAGCACAGAAAAAAGATGTTTGTATTCATTATTTATTGTCCAGTCTTTTTTATATGAAGGTCCGCTTGCTACATATTTATAGGTATAATTATACTTTTCTTCTTTCATTATCAAAGAAGAAATTCCTGCACTTACAAACCAATTTTTCTTATCCGGTTTGCCAAAATTATAACTGACTGAGATCGGTATTTCATAAATCTTACAATCCGCATCAACGTTTTCTAGTATTGGATAGTATTGTGCAAAACCAGCAGGTGGATTATATGCATCAGGTGATGCTGAGTATACTTTTCTTCCGGAATAAAATCCTGATCGAAAAGTAAACCCGTTATTCATTATGTAGCCAATTCCTAACCCTCCTAAAAGCTTTGTACTTCCCATTTTATTGGAAGCTACAAAACTTAAATCTGGCCCTGCAGAGACTGACAAGAAGAAAGAACTACTTGTTTTTGCTTTAGGTTTTTCTTTATTTTCTTGAATTGAAATTTCGTCTGGATTTTGACCTGTTGTTTTCATTTCCTTTTTTGAAATCAATTCCTGGTCAGTTTTATTATTTCCTATTTCCTGATTCTCATTTTTTCCGATCTGCAATTCGACCTTTTTATTAAGTTGTGATTTTTCCTGACTGATAATATCAACACCTTCCCTTTCTGAAATAACTTTTAAATCAACCCCCTCGGTAGTATTCATTTCATTTGTTTCAGATATATTTTTAGCTGTATTACTACTTTTCAATTTTTCATTCACATAATACTCTTGCCTATCAGACTGTGCTTCTTTCAAATCATTCTTATTCCCAGCGGTCAAAACTGTATACTCAGATTTACTTTTTTTTGCAGTAATAATAGAAACATCGCTTTTTTGATTTTCTTTATTAAATTTTTTATCGTCCGACGACGAAGTTTTGATTTTATTATTTTGACTAACCGACTCTTCTTCTAAACCCTTTTTAAGGTTCGATTCAATTTTTTTAATACCAACATTTTCAGTCGTATTATTTCCATTGGAATTGGCAGTAACGGGATTTGAAGTTTCTTTGTTGTTATTTTTTTCAACTATTAGATAATACCCAAGCACTGCAGTCCCAAGTAATAGAAAAAAGAAAAGAATAAAAAAGATTCTTCGTTTCTTCTTTTTATCCTGCGGCAAATGTTTATCCAGCAGCTTTTCCATATTCTGCCAGGCCTTCTCATCATAGGATGGATGATGATGCTCAGCAGCTTCAGAAATTTTAGTATCTAATTTATCAAACGACATTTCTTTCTATTTGAATTACTTTATTTTTAAAAAGTATTTTGTGTAGTTGCAATCTTGCTTTCGATAAGTTAGACTTGGATGTTCCAACAGAAATTCCAAGTTCATTCGAAATTTCTTCATGGCTAAAACCTTCAACAATAAATAGATTTAATACAGATCTGTAACCTGGCGACAATTCCTGAATCGATTTAATAATTTCATCATAAGAAAGTTTATTAATTGCATCATCAGAAACTATTGGCAGTTGATATACAATATTATCTAATTGAGTAACCACATTATGTTTTTGATCTTTCCGATACCGATCAATTGCAGTATAAATCATTATCTTCCTCAACCAACCTTTAAATGAATTAATGACATCAGCATAAGCAGGCTTATAGTTGTGAATCTCTTTGAAAATTTTAAGAAACCCATCATTTAGAATTTCAACAGCGTCGTCTTGATTATTAGTGTATCTGTCGCATATGGCCATAGCATACCCATAAAAGGAGGAATAAATTATTTTTTGACTCTCCCTTTTGTTTTGGGCACAGCCCTCAACATGATATGTTAGTTCTTCCGCAGATAACAAAAGTGTGGTAGTTATTGATAATATATCGTTAAGTTACTACACGAGGTTGCCCCTTCCAAAACAATATTATTTACGACTAATTATTTAGTTGATCTTCTCCAGACTGTAAACTTTCTGGAAATTGTAAAGCCCCACCTGAATTGCCCTTTTCCCCAACTTGAAATTGTTCTTGGGATAAAGCGGTTTTCAAGAATTTCCGTGGCATTTGTAAAATTTAGTCTGAATGAATGGCCTGACGTAAGCAATTCAAAACCAACCCCTAATGGATCATAAAACTTGATATTATCATTGACTAAAAAAGAGTCTCTACTGGCTTGCTTCCGAAATGGGTGAAAATAATCTACCATCAGATTTAAACGGCTTTTTATCAACGGCAATCTGATTGCCCCACCCAAAGAAAATATATTTTTCTGATCGTAAGAGATAGAGTATCCACGAGAAAGAAAAGTAGGGTTTAATTGCAGGCTTATATTGCCGATTTTTTTCGCAAGAATTAGTTGAATCACATTTGAGATTCTGTCTGAAAACCCTTTATAACTATTATCCTGATTTGGGAAAGGACTTGCACTATTTGTTGCTAAAATAGTATTCGCAGCTATAGCAATTGCTAAAGGATGTGAAGGATCATTTTCTACCTGATTCATCAATCGGTATTTCAAACCAAGTTCAATCAATTGCCGTTGTGGTCCGGCACCTTTTGCACGGGCGATAATGGCATCTAAATTTTTTCCAAGTCCCAACTGAAATCCAATTCTAACATCCGTAGAATTATCAAGTCCAAAAAAATTTTTTATGCCGCCTGCATTTCCCGCTATGTCTCCGAAATTATGTGAAACTTTAAAAGATAATTTTCCTCTTCCAACAGTTTCTGTAGTATTTGCAT
>JAHEMM010000060.1 GCA_024643655.1 Chitinophagaceae bacterium
TTATTAAAAGAAACAGAACAACGCACAGCCGAATTAGCTGTAATCAATAGTGTGCAAGATGGTTTAGTTCGGGAAATGAATATGCAGGCGATTTATGACCTCGTAGGCGATCGGATCTGTAATTTATTTGATACACAAACGGTATTGATCCGCACTTTTGACCATGAAACCGGCAAGGAACATTGGCAATATGTAATTGAAAAAGGTGAAAGACACTATAGCGAACCCAGACCATTTATTTGGGCAAATAAAAAACTCATAAAAGAGAAGCAAGCAATTCTTATAAATGAAAATTACAAGGAAACTGCAGAAAAATTTGGTGGTACAGGTGTAAGTAAGGGAATGCCACCTAAATCGGCACTTTTTATTCCTATGATAGTTGGAGACATCGTAAAAGGTTCAGTAAGTCTTCAAAATGTCGAAAAAGAAAATGCATTTACAGAAGATGATTTAAGACTGCTAAGTACATTAACCAATAGTATGAGTGTGGCTTTGGAAAATGCCCGTTTATTTGATGAATCCAACAGATTGCTGAATGATGCAAAACAAAGGGCTAGTGAATTGGCAACTGTAAACAATATAACCCAGGCACTTGCCTCTCAAATTAATCTGGAAGAGTTGATCAATTTGGTTGGGGAAGAAATCCGGCAATTATTCAAAGCAAATATTGTTTATGTCGCATTGCTTGATAAAAAAACAAATATTATCAACTTCCCACATCAGTATGGTGATGCGATGGAGCCTATGCATCTTGGTGAAGGATTAACTTCCAAGATTATTTTATCCGGCGAACCCTTGCTTATAAATAAAGATATCAAAGACCTACAGGCGCAAATGGGAATCAAAACGGTAGGTATTCCTGCAGCTTCATATCTTGGAGTTCCAATCGCCGTAGGTGAAGAAAACATTGGTGTGCTAAGCGTACAAAGTACAGAACATGAAAATCGTTTTAATAATGACGACCTCCGTTTATTAAATACTATTGCCACTTCTGTCGGTGTTGCAATAAGAAAAGCAACATTGTTCGAGGAAATTCATTTGGCGAAAATGGATGCAGAAGAAGCCAAAAAAACAGCAGAGAAAGCAAATGAAGCTAAAAGCTCATTCCTTTCCACTGTTAGCCATGAATTAAGAACCCCACTTACTTCTGTATTAGGATTTGCTAAGATTATTAAAAAAAGACTGGAAGAAAAAGTATTTCCAATCACCGACAAATCAAATCCAAAAACAGAAAAAACGATTAAGCAAATAGCAGACAATCTTGATGTTGTAGTTTCCGAGGGACAACGATTGACTCATCTAATTAATGATGTGTTGGATCTTGCAAAAATTGAAGCTGGCAAAATGGAATGGAGTAACGAACCCATTTCTATACCCGAAATTGCTGAAAGAGCAATCGCCGCTACCACTGCATTATTCGATGCAAGTAATCTTAAATTAATAAAGAATATTGATACCGATCTATCCGAAATTACTGGCGACAAAGACAAGTTGATACAAGTAATGGTCAATCTTATTTCAAATGCCGTAAAATTTTCGGTGAAAGGAAAAGTTACTTGTAATGTTCACCAGCAAAAAGATGAGATCATTATGAGCATTACTGATACAGGTATTGGAATTGCACCAGAAGACCATGCAGCTGTGTTTGAACAATTTAAACAAGTGGGTGATACACTCACAGATAAACCCAAAGGAACGGGACTTGGTTTACCTATCTGCAAAGAGATTGTAGAACATCATGGCGGACGTATCTGGTTGGAAAGTGAATTAGGAGTAGGTAGTACGTTCTTTGTTGCATTACCTATAAAAAAAGTTATCGCTGAAAAAAGACCCATTCATCTTGATGATCTTGTGAGTCAATTGAAAGAACAAGTAGCTCATTCCAAACTAAGTGTGATTGGTTCGTTTTCGACCATTCTTGTTGTGGATGATGACGACTCCATACGATCTTTATTGAATCAGGAATTAGGAGAAGCAGGCTACAATATCATCGAAGCTTCAAATGGAAAACAAGCATTGGAAGCCGTTAGAAAGCAAAAGCCTGATCTGATTATTCTGGATATTATGATGCCCGAAATGAATGGATTTGATGTAGCTGCTGTATTAAAAAATGACCCGCAAACAATGGATATTCCAATTATTGTATTATCTATTGTTCAAGACAAAACAAGAGGATTCAGGATTGGTGTTGACAGGTATCTAACAAAACCAATTGATACCGGATTACTTTTTAATGAAATAGGAAGTTTGCTGGAACAAGGCAAATCAAAAAAGAAAGTTATGATCGTAGATGAAGATACAGGCACGGTAAATACACTTTCAGATGTATTAAAAACAAAAGGATATATTGTAACCGAGTCTAATGGAAAAGAATTGATGGAAAAAGCAATTTCCAATCAACCAGATATTATAATTATGAATTCTGTTGTTTCAGAAAATCAGGATGCTGTTAAAACACTTCGATTTGAAAAAGGAATGGAAAATGTTTTATTCCTCGTATATCAATAATAATTTTATAAAGTTCTAAATCCAACAAAATGGCAAAGAAAATTTTAATAGTCGACGATGAAGCCCACATACGAATGCTTATTGGTCAAACCCTTGAGGAGCTGGAAGACGAAGATGTTGAATTTCTTACTGCGGATAATGGACAAACAGCATTAGAAATTATTCAAGCAGAAAAACCTGATATGGTTTTTCTAGATGTGATGATGCCAAAGATGAATGGCATGGAAGTTTGCCGTCAGGTAAAACAGGAATTAAAAATTGAAGGGGTTTTTATCATCATTCTGACCGCCAAAGGGCAGGAATTAGATAAACAAAAAGGACAAGAAGTGGGTGCCGATGTATATATGACAAAGCCATTTGACCCGGAAGTTCTTCTCAATAAAGCTAAAGAAGTATTAGGCATTGAAAATTAAATCATATTTAAATTATTATGGCTAAAGTAAGTCTGAAGCACATTATCGGCAATAAAAAAGAATTGCATGCTGTAATAAACTCATTAATCTCTCAATTAAAGATCACAACCTGGGTTGAAGATGAAAAGGAAATTTTACTACTAGGTGAGAAAAGTAAAACTGAAGATTTTTCATTTCCTATCATGCTTGGTAATGACTTGATCGGGAAAGTTAAAGGTGAAAAGGGAGGCGAAATCATTGCAAGTCTTTTGACACAAATGATATTGAAAGAAGCTGAGAAAAAAGATCTTGGAAGTGAAGTTTTAAATCTATACCAGGAGTTGAATGTTATATTCAATTTTACAGAGAAATTAACGGAAACAATCGATCCTGATATTATTGCACAATTAACGCTGGAACAAGCTATTCATTCTATTTCTTCACATAGTGGCGTTATTGTATTATGGGACGAAGACAGCAGGGAATTACAAATACCTGCTATGGCTGGTGAGCCATTATTTGATAAAAAGAACATACAGGAAAACGCAGTTTTATTATTAAAGATTGGCTTGAGTGGACAATCAGAGATCATGGCCAATGTCAATATCTTAAAAGAAACAAAAGTTATTGATGATAAGGTGCAATCCATTATGTATGCCGCTATGAAAGTAAAGCAACGAATAATGGGTGCAATAATTTTGGCGGGAAAGGAAGAGGATCAGTTTTCAGCCGGACATTTAAAATTACTGGTAACATTAGCTCTTCAATCATCTGGCGCAATTGAAAGTGCTTTACTTTATGAGAAAAATATTAAAGTAGCAAAAGAAAGAGAAGAAGCCATGCTGAAAATTCATGAAGTGACCAAAAAATTTGTGCCAAATGAATTCATCAGCATGTTGGGAAAAGTTGAATTAACTGATGTACGACTTGGCGACCTTGTTGAAAAAGTGGTAACTGTTCTTTTTACTGATATCCGTGAGTTTACTACTTTATCGGAAAAAATGACACCAGAAGAAAATTTTCGTTTTGTTTCGTCATTTAATTCGCAGCTAGGACCAATCATAAGGTCGAATAATGGATTTATAAACCAATATCTTGGAGATTCTATAATGGCTATATTTCCAAATAGCCCTGAAGATGCACTTAAAGCAGCAATCGGTATGCAGAAAGCTATTACCGAATTAAACAAAATGCGGATTTCAAAAGGCCGTTTGCCTATTAATGCAGGAATAGGAATGCATACAGGCCCACTTATAATGGGTATTACAGGAGATGAACATCGCCTTGATGCAGCAACAATTTCTGATACTGTAAATACAGCAGCAAGAATTGAAAGTCTTACAAAACATTTTAAGGCACCGCTGCTTCTAAGTCAGGAAACGTTCAGCATCATACTAAATAATCATAAGTATAATACTCGCAATCTAGGTGGAGTCCGTTTAAAAGGAAAAAATAAATCAATAAATATCATTGAATGCTTTGACGGCAGTGAAGCTGAACAATTTCAAAAAAAATCAGACACACTAGCACATTTTAAAGAAGCAATGTTCCGTTATAACGATCAGCAATTTGAAAATGCAATAACTTTTTTTGAAACAATTATAGCAATGAATCCCAATGATAATACTGCAAAATATTTTTTGGATAACGCAGTAAAATATCTCCAGGACGGTGTACCTAAAAACTGGACAGGATCTGAAGAAATGGCAAGCAAATAAATATTTGGGCAGCAATAAACTACCATTCACCGACATTAATGGGCATATTACCCATCCCCTATTGACCAATTATTAACCTTGCCATAGATTTGTTTAAAATTTAATGATATGCGTGATGATTTTGGTAAAAGAAGAAATGAGCGGTGGGAAAGACGCCAACAAAGATGGGAAAGCAGAATGGAATTTGGCGGAGGCAACAGTAATGTATGGACAGGAGTCTTCATTATACTAATTGGTATAGCAGCATTAGTAAAAGCAACAGTTACCAATTTGCCTGACTGGATTTTTAGCTGGCAGATGTTTTTAATCTTGCTAGGTTTATTTATTGGTTTCAAACATAATTTCAAAGGGCATGCATGGATTATTCTAATACTACTTGGTGGAGCTTTTCTGGTAAGAGATGTGTATCCCGAATTGCCCATTCGCCGGTATATATGGCCCTCCATTTTAGTATTTGTTGGTGCTATGATGATACTCAGACCGAAAAGAGGATTCAGGGAATGTGGTGATTCCAAAAAAAAAACAAGGGAGCAGAATTCAGGCATAGAAGAAGCCACAGTTATTGATGAAACTCATAATCACAAAGAAGATTATTTAAACAGTACTTGCATTTTTAGTGGCTCCAAAAAAATTATCATTTCAAAAAATTTTAAAGGTGGCGAAGTGGTAACTGTTTTCGGCGGTAGCGAAATTGACTTTTCACAAGCTGATATGGTGCAACCTGTAACGATGGAAGTTACCTGCATCTTTGGTGGCACCAAGTTAATTATCCCCTCGAATTGGGAAATAAAATCTGAAGCCGTAATGATTTTTGGCGGTATTGAGGACAAAAGGAGAATGCAAACTATTACAGGACAACCTGATAAAACCCTGATATTAAAAGGCACCGTTTTATTCGGTGGCATTGAAATTAAAAGTTATTGAACGGCTATGCCAATAAATAACTAACCCCGCCTGCCCAACATAATTAACTTCAAGTGAACGGGCAGGCATAAACCAACAATTATGAACTGGTATCTTTCAAAGATGGTTTTCCAAATTATTTGCGGTGATGGAAATCATGCTGCTCAATTTGATGAACAACTCAGATTGATAGCTGCAAGAAACAAAGAGGAAGCTTTTCATAAAACACAAACACTTGGGTTAAAAGAAGAGGAAATGTTCTTTAACCATGAACTACAACTCGTTCAGTGGAAATTTGTAAATATTAGTGAGTTATATCAGTTGTCAGACTTAATTGATGGAACAGAACTATATTCAAGAATTGATGAAAAAGAAAATGCTGAGCTTTACATTCAGATGATTAGAAAAAAAGCACAACTTATTCGCTTCAACAATACGCATGAACTCCTGAACCTTGCTTAATTGATATGTCAAAATCTCCACTCTCCATAGTAAGATTCAGAATAATTTTTATCCTTTGCTGGCTTGTAATGGTAGCAGATCATATTATGGTACTGCATTTTTTTGGACTCCCCTGGCAAGCAGCAATAATTGATAGTGCAATCAGTAATTCCTTACTATTATTAGCATGCATTTTGGTAATGAATACTCTCCGTTATTATTTACCCCGTGGCAAACAATACATCAACATCTTTTCTATCTGCTTATTCCTTACTATTATATGGCTTTTACTAACTAAACTTTTATTGAAACTAGCCTTAGAGCATTATCCAGGTTATAATGAATTATTACAACAATCATTATCTATACGATTTAGTATATCATTTCTGCTACTTGGCTGTGTTACAATGATCAGTATTTTATGGTTTAACCAACTGGAGCAAATTGAATTTGAAGAAAGAAAAACGGATGCAGAAAAATTAGCTAAAGAAGCCGAACTTTTTAAACTACGTCAGCAATTACAACCGCATTTTTTATTTAATAGTTTAAACTCTATCAATGCCCTGATCGGAAACAGGCCGGAAGAAGCCAGAAAAATGGTACAACAATTATCTGACTTTCTGAGAGGTACCATTAAAAAGGAAGAAACACAGTGGGTAACATTGCAGGAAGAATTACAATACCTTCAATTGTATCTTGATATTGAAAAAGTGAGATTTGGCAACCGGCTTACAACTGCAATTAATATAGATGAAACCAGTTTTCAATTAAAGTTGCCTGCTTTATTACTACAACCTATTGTTGAAAATGCTATTAAATTTGGCTTGTATGATACAACTGACGAAACGCTGATTGAATTATATGCCAGCAGGCAAGAAAATGATTTAGTAATTAAAGTAACTAATCCATTCGATCCGGAAACCTCTTCACCAAAACAAGGAGCAGGCTTTGGCTTAAAATCAATTCAACGCCGTTTATATTTATTATTTGCCAGAGCTGATTTATTATCAACTGACATTAAAGAAAATATTTTTACAACAATCGTAAAAATTCCACAACATAATATATGAGTAAAATAATTATTATAGACGATGAACCATTAGCAAGAAGCATTACCAAAGAATATCTGGCAAAGCATCCTCAGCTAGAACTGATGCAAGAGTGCAATAATGGTTTTGAAGGGTTAAAAGCCATTCAGGAATTTCAGCCTGATCTTATTTTTTTAGATATTCAAATGCCAAAAATCAACGGTTTTGAAATGCTTGAATTGATAGAACAACCCCCATCAGTAATATTCACTACTGCATTTGACGAGTATGCAATTAAAGCTTTTGAAGCACATGCCATTGATTATTTATTAAAACCATTTAATCAGGAACGGTTTGATAAAGCCATTGCAAAGTGGAGTGAGCAAAAATTGAGTAACACAGCAAAGACAACACAGGATCTTTTGGAGTCTGCTTCACATTCTCCTTCTCAAAATCAACGAATCGTTGTAAAAAACGGAACTAAGATTAAGATCATCCCTGTACATGAGGTGCAATATTTAGAAGCAGCCGACGACTATGTTAAAATTCATACTGCTGAAGGATATTTTCTAAAAAATAAAACGATGAATCATTTTGAAAACACATTAGATGGACAACAGTTTGTTCGTTCACATCGATCATATATTGTCAATATTCAACAGATCACTAGAATCGATCCTTATGAAAAAGAAAACCATGTTGCTATTCTTCGTTCAGGAATAAAAGTGCCCGTTAGCCGTAGTGGATATGGAAAATTGAAAGAAGTATTGGGTTTGTAAAGCTTAATGTTTGTGCCTGCGTTTAATAATACCTCCAGAAGCTTCTTTAATCGTACTGGCGAAAACAAAAGCTTTTGGATCCACATCATGCACAAGATTATTCAACTTTCTTAATTCAAGTCTTGATATTACTGTAAAAATGATATCACAATCTGCACTTACATCAAAATTTCCTGGCAGAAACCCTCTTTCTCCTTTATAAACAGTGATGCCCCTACCCAATTTATTGACCAGTTCATATTTAATCGCTTCGCTTTCTCCGGAAATAATTGTAACACCGGTATATGCCTGCAAGCCCTCTACTACATAATCAATACATCTTGTTGCTGCAAAATAAGTGAGACAAGAATACAATGCTGTTTCAATACCAAACCTCATCGCTGCAATAGTGAAGATGAAAATATTAATCCCCATTATTATTTCAGTAATGGTAAACGAAGTTTTCTTTAATGTATATAACGCCAACACTTCAATACCATCCAGCGCAGCCCCGGCCCTCATAACCAAGCCTACGCCTATACCCAGAAAAACACCTCCGAATATTGATATTAACAATTTATCTTCTGTTAGTGCATAATCCGGAACCAGAATTAAAGCTATACCTAATAAAATAACACTAAGAAAAGTTTTAACCGCAAAACTTTTACCAACTGAATAGAAACTGATAACAATAAGTGGAAGATTAAATAAGACAATAACAATAGCCAGATTAAAATGATATATCTCATGCACCAGCAATGACAAACCTGTTACTCCTCCATCAAAAAAATGATTAGGCACTAAAAAACCCTTTAATGCAAAGGCGGCTAATATTACTCCACTAACCATAAAAAAACTATCCTGCACCAATTCTGAAAAAGTTGGTTTATGAGAATGGCTTTGAATTGACTTTACTTTAGTCTTGACTTTTTGTAATATTAATCTCTTAAGGTCATTTTTTTCTTTTTGAGCAGTTGTTGTAAAATAAGTATGTGTAGCTAAAAAATCTGCTTGCTTTATCAGCCATTCAGATTCCGTTTTAACAAAGCCAGACTTTGTAAATTCAGCATATAGCTTATCTGCATAATTATTATATTCTGCTGTTCCCAGATAAAAAAGATCAGCATCACATAAATATTTCGCCAACTCTTCTTTAGGTGTTTGAGGAAGCCTTGTTGCCATTATCAGGCTACAAATCAATTCTATTTGCTCATCATTATATTCATATGCTGGCAAAATTGTTCTCGCAAATTTGCAAGAAAGCTCTTCATGTTTTTGGTGATTTTCAAGGAACCCTGCATCATGAAAAAGAGCTGCTGTTTTTAATATAGTCAGTTCCTCACCATAAATACCTTCAGTTGTAGCCAAATGTTCAGCCGCTTCAATTACATTTTTCGTATGTGTTACATTATGATAGGTTAACCAGGATGGCAATTCCTGCTCTAACTTATCTATCAAAAAATTATACGCCTTTTCGTATTGCATATTTAGAAAAATATTATGCCAGTACTTCGTAAATAGTTTGTGGAGCAGATTTATGTTTTAAAGCAACTTCTCCTACTTTTTCACATTTGAATGACTCTTTTATTTTTTCATACGAATTTTCATTAATGATAATTTGTCCTGGATTTGCCGCTGATTGTAACCGTTGTGCAACATTTACAACATCGCCAATTACAGTGTAATCTAATCTCTTCAAATTAGCAGAACCAATATTTCCAGAAATCATTTCGCCACTATTGATGCCAATCGAAACTTTAGGTGTGAATTGTACACTATCGGACAATGCTGGTAATTTTTCGATCTGATTCCGTACTGCAAGACATGCATCCACAGCCCTGTCAAGATGATATTCACCACGAAAAACCGCCATGATCGCATCGCCAATAAATTTATCAATATACCCTTCCTGAGCAAGTATTTCTTTTACAATCACATCAAAATAATTGTTCAACAATTTAACCACATTATCAGGCGTTTCATTTTCGCTGATAGAAGTAAAACTGCAAATATCAATAAACACAACTGATGCTTCTACTATTTCATTAGCTGACAATGAGGTCTCAAATTCACGACCGCCCATAAAGTTCAATACGGTTTCGTCCACATACATTCTCAATATATTGTTTTCTTTAATGGCCTTCATCGTTTCCCGCATTTGTACAACATGCTTCAAAGTTTTTTCCATGGTCAGTTCAAGATCCTCGAAGTTGACAGGCTTTGTTATAAAATCAAATGCACCACGGTTCATTGCTACCCGAAGATTTTCCATATCTCCATATGCTGAAACAATAACAGATTTCAATAAACTATTTTGCTCATTCAATTTTGTGAGCAAAGTCAACCCATCCATTTCCGGCATATTAATATCGCTGAGAATAACATCTACATCTTCATGTATTGCTAACTGCTCAAGTGCATGTTTGCCGTTTGAAGCGAATACAAACTCATATGTATTCTCTCTTATTTTTTTCCTGAATTTCTGTTTGATCAGTACTTCGAGATCCGTTTCGTCATCTACAACTAATATTTTGGCCATTATTTAATCTCTTTTAATTTATCTTTTAATGATGCAAAATCAACTGGTTTAGTTAAGAAGTCATCAGCTCCCAATTTCATTGCCGTATCATAATTTTCTTTATCGCCATAGGCTGTTATCATCATCACCAATGGCGGCGGAGCATTAAACTTTGATTTTATTTGTCCCAATAAATCTAAACCACTCATACCAGGCATATTAATATCCGAAAGTATAAGCACTGCTTCATGACTATTAGTATTTAAATAAGATAAAGCTTCCTCACCTGAAAAAGCAAATACAAATTCAATTTCTTTGTTTTTGATTTCTTTTCTGAATCTTTGCTCAAAAAGAATCTTTACGTCTTGTTCGTCATCAACAACTAAAATTTTCATATGCCTAATTTAAGATTTATATGGTAATTGAATAATAAAATCAGTTCCTTCTCCTTCTTTTGTATTGACGGATAAATTTCCTCCATGTCCTTTTACAATAATATCATAACTCAATGATAATCCCAAACCTGTACCCTGCCCGGTAGGTTTGGTTGTAAAAAATGGCTGAAATATTTTATCCACTATTTTTTCAGGAATTCCATTGCCGTTGTCACTAATTCTAATCTCCACAAAATTATCCTTTCTTTTTGTACTAACTGAAATAGTGGGATCATATTGAGAAATATTCATTTCCTTTTTTTCGTTAACAATATAAAAAGCATTGGTCAATAGATTCAACACCACCCGGCCAATATCTTGCGATAAGATATTTATTTTTCCAATAGACTCATCATAATCTGTCTTTAGTATAGCATTGAACGATTTATTTTTTGCCCTTTGGCCATGATAGGCTAATCTTAAATACTCATCCACTAAAGCATTTATATCAGTTTCTTCCTTAATGCCGCTACTGTTACTTCTGGAGTGTTGTAACATGTTTTTTACAATCGTATCTGCTCTTTTTCCATGAAAAACAATTTTTGTTTCATTCTCTCGCAGGTCTTTTATTAATTGCTGTACATCTTCGGTATTACCCTTTTGCAATTCTTCTTGCAGCTCATCAAGTAATTCAGTGTTTAAATCTGAAAAATTATTAACAAAGTTGAGTGGGTTTTGTATCTCATGCGCAATACCTGCAGTAAGCTCACCAAGCGAAGCCATTTTCTCTGCCTGTACTAACTGCGCTTGAGCAGATTGTAATTTTTCCAATGATTTTCTCAACTCGCTGGTTCTTTCTTCTACCTGCTTTTCCAACGCTTCATTTTGCGAAGCCAGTAATTGTTGCTTTTCTTTTTCCTGATGAAGTGTGAGGTCAGATAACTTTTTAATATCCTTCACCATATTATTAAATGCAATAGCCAGCTCACCAATCTCATCTTTCGAACTGCTTTTCACCTCGGAAGTAAGATCTCCTTCACCAACTCTTTTGGCCGCTTTTCGTAAGGCCAGCACAGGATGAGAAATATTTCTGGAAAGCCACAGGCCAATTAGCATACCTACTAAAAATATAGCTGTACTAATTAATAATGCTGTAAATCTAATTTTTCTTTTTCTTACGTTTATTGAATCCGTACTCACACCTAACATAATCTCTCCATTCATAATATCAGTGCTAAAAGGCGCCTTCATAACAATAATCGAATCATTCGTTGCAATGTCTGTTTGGTGTGAATGATTTTCTGGGAAAGACGAAAGTATATTCTCTTCAATTGAAAAATCAGTATGTCCATCATTCCAAACAGTATCTTTCTGAATAAGGCTAACGAATTTCAATTCTTCATTTTCTTTTACAAAATCCATTGCTGTTTTAAGCCCTTTGAAATTTTGTTCACTTAATGCGATACTGGCACCTAACGCAATTGTTTTTGCCTGATTTTGTACTTCACTTTTATAATTTGTAAGGAGTGTTTTTCCTTGTTGTGCAGGAAAATAATAAAATGAGAATATTGTAAACAGTAAAACAATTGCTAAAACTGTCAACAATATTTTAGTTTTTACTCCTATAAACATAGTTTCAAATAAAATTCGGGGAAATTTGTTAGTTGGTTTACTTATTATAAGAAAAATCTAAAACGTGTTTTTCCCATCAATCAAAACAGTTTTAGCACTTGATGTTGTAACGGACCCGCTAAAAACACCTATAGCACCGCTAGTTTTTACCACAAAATTTTGCAAATCAGCAGCCGTATTGAAAAAAACAGGGGCATCAATAGCTCCTTTCATTGAAACCATCAGCCAATGTTTGGTAATCTCTGCAGCAGTTTTCCCATAAATCTTACTACAAATACTTTTTCCGGCATCAGTAGTTAATTTCATTAAAGCTATTACAACCTTTTGGCCATTACTCCATTTTGCCTGATTACCATTCATAACTGATTTTAATGCCACCATACTGAGTTGTTCAGGCACACCATTATTATTTCCAATAACAGTGAGTGGACTATTTTGCGAGTAGCTGCAAATACTGATAAAAAATAGAAATGGTAAGACGAATTTTTTCATTTTCTTACTTTTTGGCGTTTGATTTGAATGGAGAAAAAAAAATCAAATTTTAACTTGAACCTCATTCAAAGATACTCTTTTAGGACTGCAAATTGGGCAAAAAGGGTTGTATATTGAATGGCATATATGTTGACATGCAGTAGCTTTTATCGATTTTTTACATTAATTCTTCATTTTGGTAATATAATGGTGAATATAGAGCCTCTCCCTTCCATTGTTTCAGCTATTAATTCACCGCTATGTGCTTTCACAATATCATAACTCAACGATAATCCCAAGCCAGTGCCTTGACCTGTAGGCTTGGTAGTGAAGAAAGGTTGAAATATTTTTTCTTTTACTTGTTCAGGAATCCCGTTGCCATTGTCGGTCACAGAAATTTCAACCTTATCATTTATTTTTTTTGTACTCACTGTAACAGTTGGCTCGTATACTTCATTCGCACTTTTCTTCTTTTCATCCACAGCATAAAATGCATTGGTAATTAAATTCAAAATCACTCTGCCAATATCCTGTGGTATTACATTTATCGTTGGAATGCTTTCATCAAATTCTGTTTTCATTGTTGCGTTAAACGATTTGTCTTTAGCCCGAAGACCATGATAAGCTAATCTTAAATATTCTGTAGCCAAAGCATTAATGTCTGTTGGTTCTTTTTGCCCGCTGCTGCTTCTGGAATGTTGAAGCATTCCTTTTACAATAGCATCGGCTCTTTTGCCATGGTGGTTTATTTTTTTCTGATTTTCTATTGCATCTTCAGCAATAACGATTGCTTCTTCAATTTTTCCTTTTAATAACTCATCTTTCATTTCATTCAATAATTCTTCATTCACCTCTGAAAAATTGTTTACAAAATTTAACGGGTTTTGAATTTCATGGGCAATACCTGCAGTTAATTCGCCAAGGCTTGCCATTTTTTCTGATTGAATAAGTTGCGACTGTGTAGCTTTTAATTCAGAAAGAGTTGATTCAATACTTTGCTTTGCTTTTTCAAGCTGAATAAAATCTTCATACCGGGCATAGGCAATAGAAAATGTATCTGCCAATGATCTTACTATTTCAATTTCTTCATCTGACAACGGCAAAATATCACTGACATAAAGCATTCCATTTGAAAAAGGAATAAAATGCAGATCCATTTTTTCTGGAATACTTGCAGCATCCTGGTATTTTTCTTTATCATCTATTTGCCCTTGCTCATACATAGACTGAGTCCAATTTATAAAATCTTTTCCCTCCCAGTGCTCTCTGTAAATAGCATTATTTCTCCAATACTCAATAACATTGGAAGTAAGTGAGTTAGCATTAAATGATAGTTTTAATACTGCCAGCGAATGTCCATCCGGAGCTGACAGATACACATGTGCAACTTCTTCAACTTCATCAACCAAAAAAATTCCACAACGAAAAAAAGGCACCTTAAGTGATTTTAATTCTGCCCACAATAATGGAGTTATCTTTTTCAGATCTTCTGTTGACCGCATACTTGCAATCTGTCCTCTTACTCTATCGAGCGAAGTTTGTTTTAAAGTTTCGTTTGCTTGTTCTTCAGCTTTTTGCAGATCCAGAAAACGGGTATAGATCAATCCAAAAAGCTGAGCAAAACGGATCATTATATTACATTCCTCATTAGTGAGTTTCTGTTTGGTTATAACATTTAGAGCACCTTTAGAAAAAAAGAAGGAGTAGAAATATTCGTTTGCATTGTACTCCTGATGCTTTGGCAATGACAAATAGGTTGACATTGTCTGATAATACTGCTTCACTTGATTTCCTGCCAACTCAGTAACCGCAAATGGTTTATTTTTCTCTCTTGCGGGAATGATATTTTCATATACCGGATGGATGTGCAAATTGACGTAATCAAGAATTCTTACTACTTCCTGACTATCTGAAACGGTAGTAAGCCAGATTTCCATAGCATCGTTCGCCTCATCAAAAATTCCAACACCTGTTCGTATTACATTTATTTTAAGATCGCTTAATTGTTGAAATAAAACTGAAGAAGTTTCAGCCAACTCAGAACTTGTACGCATAGCAGTTGCTTTTACCCTTACCTTTTCAAGTGCTGCCTCTATTTCAAGTTCTCTGTTTTTTGTCTGAATTTCAATATTCAATTCTGCCAGTTTTTTTTCTAACCCGGCAATTTTTTCACTTTGTTTTTGTTCCTCCTGGCTGTTCATGAATATCTAATATAATCGATTGATGTGTACCTTTAAACTATTGATACTATTTACTATTACTTCAAATTGGCATTGCAAATAATATTTTATTTACAGTACTCTAAAACCAATTTTATACAAGCTATAAGGGATAATATAGCTACATTATTCAGCAGTAAAGGGTTCAATAACATTGGCAATTTCGGTAATGCTATTAGCAGGAAAACCCCCTAGCCTGGCATGCTCACGGATCAATTCTTCATTTGGAGAAAGGTAAATGCAATAAATTTTATCGCCGGCGACATAACTATGTATCCATTGAATATCTGTACCAAGAACACAAAGCACTTCTCTCGACTTTTTAGAAATAGCTCTTAATTGGTCAGAGGAAAAATTTCCAGCACCTGGAATTTGTCGTTCAATTAAAAATTTTGGCATTTGTTATAATTATTTAGTTAATAAATATCAATATCTGATCCCTTTACTTTATTAATCCATATATAAATCTTCTATATCAGATATCACCTACTAATTAGACCTATTCTAAAAATTAAAATAAAAGGTAGCGATTTTAATTCAATATCTATTAAACTGGGAGTATTATAATAAATTCACTCCCTTCCCTTTCGCTGGTTTCCAGTTGTATAATTCCTCCATGTGCTTTAATTATATCATAACTCAAACTCAACCCCAATCCAGTTCCCTGCCCGGTAGGTTTGGTGGTAAAGAAGGGTTGAAATATTTTTTCTTTTACATTTTCAGGAATTCCGTTTCCATTGTCTTTAACTGAAATTTCAACCTTATCATTTATTTTTTTTGTACTCACAGAAACAGTTGGCTCGTATACTTCATTCGTACTTTTCTTTTTTTCATCCACAGCATAAAATGCATTGGTAATTAAATTCAAAATCACTCTTCCGATATCCTGTGGAATGATATTGATGTTGCCAATTGAATCATCAAAATCAGTTTTCATCGTTGCATTGAATGACTTGTCTTTAGCCCGAAGACCATGATAAGCTAATCTTAAATATTCTTCAGCCAAGGCATTGATATCCGTTGGTTCTTTTTGCCCGCTGCTGCTTCTGGAATGTTGAAGCATTCCTTTTACAATAGCATCGGCTCTTTTGCCGTGATGACTTATTTTCTCTAAGTTTTGTTTTATATCCGATGAAATAGCTTTAGCTTCATTTATATCTCCATTATCCAATTCGGTATTCATTTCATCAATGAGTTCATTGTTTACTTCACTAAAATTGTTTACAAAATTCAACGGGTTTTGTATTTCATGGGCAATGCCTGCAGTGAGTTCTCCCAATGATGCCATTTTTTCGGATTGGATGAGTTGAGACTGGGTTGCTTTTAAATTCTCATGTGATTCTTCCAACTCTTTATAGGCTTTCTCAATTTCTTTGGCCTGTTCTAACTCCTTTTGTTGAGATCTTTCTCTTTCTTTACGGATTGCTCTTGCTCTTTGTAATTTTATCAATCCCCACATCATCATTAAAAAAATGGCGGCATAGATAGTATAAGCCCACCAGGTTTGCCACCAGGGTGGTAATACCCGTATTGTTATAGATTTTGTGCCGTCACTCCAAACTCCGTCCCAATTACTTGCCTTGATATAAAGAGTGTATTTACCGGGTGAAAGATTGGTATAAGTTGCATTTCCTGTGTTTCCTCCATCCCGCCAGTCCTTATCAAATCCCTCCAGTTTATATTGATAACTATTTCGTCCCGCAAAATGTATAGCGGCAAAATCGATGGAAATAACAGAAACATCAGGACTCACTGTTATTTTATCAGCCACCATGATTGGTTTTGCTATAGCAGATTTATTTCCATGAACAATGGATTCTCCATCCAGATGTAATCCAGTAAATATCATTTCCGGTGCATAGGGATTCGTTTTTATTGTCGCCGGGTCAAATACATTTATACCACTGGTACCCCCAAAATATATTTTTCCGGAAAGCCCTCTGTGATTTACGGATGAACCAAAATAATTTCCCTGCAGTCCTCTTTCAAAACCGAAATGCTTTATTTTTTTATCCAGCGGATTAAAAGACACAATACCATTACTGGTGGCGAGCCAGACCATTCCTTGCTTGTCAATCTGAAGGGTTGATATTTCATCTGCAGGAAATTTATTTTCTTTTATATCATAGAAGAATTCAACTTTTTCAAAACTACTATCCAGATATCCGAATCCATTCTTACTGGTTATCCAAACCTTTCCTGTTTCATCCTGCAAAATCAAATCATATGCATTATCAACTGCAATATTTTTTGCAAAAGGTTTCACTTCCTGCGTTTGATGATTTACCCTGAAATACTTCCCCTTACTTTGATAGATTACGTCGCCCTGCTTGGTAATAAAGCCCCGACGGGCACCACCGATAATATTTCCCTCAGCCTGAAAGCCCCTTTTTACTTTGTCCGTTTTAGGATTAAGGCGAAACCATCCGGCAGAGTTAGTCGATACCCACATCATCCCTGCGCTATCTTCCAGAATTTTAAATATCCAGTCGGTCGGGATTGAATTAGAATCAGCAGGATTGTGTTTATACCTGACAATTTCTTTAGTGTTGATATTGATTCGATTCAAACCGCCTTGCCCTTTATTCGGCCATCCTGTACCAGCCCATACAGAGCCATCTGTAGAAGCTGCCAGTGAAAAAATAAATGGATGGCTTAATTCCTTGCCTATCGTTTTTCCCACCGGTGCATCAAATGTAGAGGCACCAAATTGTTGAATCAGTTTTCCTGCCGAATTGAAATGATAAAGGCTATTGCCGGGATTTCTATATCCAAGAAAATAGCTGCCATCCTTTAATTCAATAGCCG
>JAHEMM010000061.1 GCA_024643655.1 Chitinophagaceae bacterium
ATCCGAAGATTTAAATATTATAAAGAACTCGGTGATAAAACATTTGAGCAATTAAATGATTGGGACTTTCATTATCAACCCAACGATGAATCGAACAGTATTGCCATTATAATCCAACATCTTTCAGGAAATATGCTGAGCCGTTGGACAGATTTCTTAAAAGAAGATGGCGAAAAAGAATGGCGGCAGCGGGATGACGAATTTAAGATTCATGACTATAATAAATACCAACTTCTTGAAGAATGGGACAAAGGATGGAACTGTCTATTTAACAGCATTGAATCATTAAAGAAAAAAGAGCTTAAAAAAACAATACATATAAGAAATGAGCCATTAACTGTTATCGATGCGATAATCCGGCAACTAGCACATTATCCTTATCATGTAGGACAGATAATTTATATTGCTAAAATCATTAAAAGCAGCAATTGGCAGAACTTATCTATACCAAAAGGGGATTCATTGATTTATAACAATTCAAATGGAATAAAAGACCCGGCTAAGAAATTTACATAATCCAAAATTGTTATTTGGCATTTTGATTTACCTATTTATTCTATTGAATTTATAAATTTTTCCGCTTATTTGAATTCACCAATTATAATATCTATTTTGTGCAGCTATCCAATTCCCTTTCTTCGGACAGCGGTCAATCCTACCAGAAAAAGCGAAATTTTATTTTTCTAACTTTTTGATTTACAAGCACAAACAGCATTAAATGAAAATTCTTTCTTCAACCCTGATTGCTCTAATTATATTTAGTTCTGCCAATAGTCAGGTAGAATTTGGTCTTTTTGCTGGCCCTCAGGCTAGTTCTGCCAAGTATGAAATTGCCTTTAAAAACCAAAAGACGAATTACAAATATGGCTTTCATGTAGGCGGAATGATGAAAGTACCTTTTGAAGGCAACCTCTATTTTGCACCGGCTGCTTTTTATAGTATGAAAGGTTATAAAGTCACATTTAATAAGCCTTCTCTCCCACCAGACCCTATAGCTCTTGATAACAATACAACACTGCATAATTTTGAATTGGCTGCATTGCTTCAATATGATTTTGGCAAACAAGCAAGTCATTTTTTTATTAAAGCCGGCCCTTCTCTCGATTTTCAATTATTTGGAAATGAAAAATTTAACCGACTTAATGAAACTCCTGTTGATCGTAAAATAAAATTTGGATTTGCAGATTATGGCCGATACACTGCTAATCTTCTTACCCAGTTTGGCTTTGAAAGCAGCAGCGGTTTTACCATTTTTGGACAATATACTTTAGGTATTACCAATATTATTAATACAGATGGTGGGCCAAGAGTAAACAACAGGGCCTTTAGCCTATCCTTTGGCAAATATTTTTCGAGAAAGAAAATTATTATTGATACAAGGAATATTGAATAATTATTCGATTTTAAGTATTTAAAATACTTTAATCTTCAAATTTGTATGATAAATTGCAAGAGATTTATTTCCTATGTATTACAACATATCCATTATCATTTAAGCCCAATTCCAACTCTTTTGTAAATCTTTTGTTAACAAACCATTCTCTTGAAACAACCGAACCTTGTGTTTTTGAAATTATGACTATAATCAACTGATTTCATTTCAAAATCTTATTTCATACAGAATATTGGTATTGAATTTGCCCTACCACAACGATTGCCTATTTTTACAGCCTAAATAGTTGAACCTGAGGAGATTTAAAAAAATACTGAAGTGGTTTTTTCTGTCCCTGTTATTTCTAATAGTAGCGGCCTATATATTTATACAAACACCTTTTGGGCAAAACTGGATTGCTGGACAGGTTACAAAAAGGCTATCGAAAGATTTAAAAACGAAAATCAGCATACAACATGTTGATTTTTCTTTGTTGAACAATATGCATCTTGAAGGCGTATTAGTTGAAGATCAAAAAGGAGACACTCTACTTTATGCTGGAGATATTAAAGTTAAAATTACGGATTGGTTTATTTTTAAGAAAGAAGCTGAATTAAAATACATAAGACTTGATAATGCATTAATTAAATTTCATCGGAAAGATTCTATATGGAGTCAACAGTTTCTTCTAGACTATTTCTCTTCTCCTTCAAGTGGCCCGAAAAAGAAAGCAGGCATCCAGTTTAATTTGAAAAAAGTTGAATTTAATAATGTAACCTTTATAAAAAAAGATGCCTGGCTTGGTGAGGACATGGACATTAAGATCGGAAAAATGAATCTCGATGCAGGTAATCTTAGTTTGTCCGGCAATCAGTATAATATTAACTCTTTAATATTAAAAGAACCAATCGTTTCAATAAATAATTATGGCCGTATTAAACCTTACGAATTACAAAATTCAGAAGATTTTAAAAAAATCATTCAAACAGCATCCTGGAATTTGGGAAACACTGTTTTAAAAATTGGCAATCTAAAGATTCTGAATGGCACATTCCGTACTGATAAAGAAACAGACAGGCCTGCATTTGATTATTTCGATGGTAAACATATTTTATTTACTGAAATATATGGAGATTTTCAAAGCTCAAATTTCATTGGTGATACAATCGTTTCCAAATTAAAACTTACAGCAAAAGAAAGAAGTGGATTAATATTAAAAGGGTTAACCGCTGACGTTAAAATGACCCCGCAAGGAATGGCTTTTAACAATATGGATCTATCCTTCAACAATAGCAGGATCGGCAATTATTTTTCAATGTCGTATGCTGACATTGATGAAATGAGTGATTTTATTAATAAAGTAAAAATGGAAGCCTTGTTTGAAGACTCAAATATCGAGAGTGACGACATTGCTTTTTTTGCACCAGCTTTAAAAACCTGGAATAAAAAAATAAAACTTCAAGGGAAAGTAAGAGGAACCGTTGACGATCTCATAGGTCAGGATATGATTGTGGAAGCAGGTAATAATACTTACCTGAATGGCAATATTTCTCTCACAGGTTTGCCAGACATAAATCAAACTTTTATCGACTTTAAATCAAATGATTTCAGAACAACTTACAACGATGCTGCATCAATCGTTCCGGCATTGAGAAAGGTAAATAAACCGGATTTAAAGCAGCTTCAATATATTGTTTTCAAAGGAAGCTTTACTGGCTTCATTCGTGACTTCGTAACTTTTGGAACGCTAAAGACGGCTCTTGGTACTTTGACAACTGATATCAATATGAAATTACCGATCGGAAAAGATCCGGTTTATTCAGGAAAAATTGCAACTAACGATTTTCAGATAGGGCAGTTATTGGGAGATAATAAGCTTGGTGCGATATCATTTGCTGGCACTGTAAATGGAAAAGGTTTTAATGAAAGAAATGTAAATTCCGGTTTTAGTGGAACTATTCAATATGCAGATTATAGAGGATACCGGTATAAGAATATAATAGTAGATGGGATATTAGAGAAAAAATTATTTGCAGGCTTTGCTTCTATTAAAGATGATAATGCAGAGCTTGATCTACACGGAGTAATAGATTTTAATGGGCCGGCTCCCCGGTTTAATCTGGTAGCTGATATTAAAAAAGCAGATTTCAAAAATTTGAATCTAACAAATGACAGCTTAGGTTTTACCGGCAAACTCGATTTCAACTTTTCGAGCAATAATATAGATAACTTTATTGGGCAGGCAAGAATTTTTAATGCAGAATTTAGTAAAGGCGAAATAAAAATTCCTTTTGATTCACTGATCGTCAGTTCAGTTGACATAGATAATGGCAGGAAATTAACAGTCGCATCAAATGAATTTGAGGGGACTTTTACAGGAGATTTTAACCTTACTGACCTGCCTGTGGCATTTACATACTTGCTTAGTAAATATTATCCGACTTATGTTGCAGCCCCAAAAAAATTGCCCAAAAAACAGGATGTAACTTTTAAAATAAAAACTTATAATGTAGATAATTACCTGCAGATACTCTCTAAATCAATACATGGTTTTAATAATAGCCGGCTGGAAGGAGATTTCAATCTTGAAAAGAATGAAATAAATGTAATAGCTAAAATACCACAGGCTAATTTCAATCGATATAATTTTGATAGTATTACCTTGAAAGCAAATGGCAATTTTTCCGATTTGTTTGTTACCGGAGAAGCTTATAACATACACATAAATGATAGTCTGAATATACCATTGGTGTCATTTTCAATAGACGCCAGCAATGATTCTTCAATTGTTAAAATAACGTCAGGAGCAAATAGAACCGTAGATACTGCAAATATCAATGCGCTGGTACTTACTTATAACGATGGCGTTAAAATCGAATTCGACCCTTCAACTTTTACTATTAATGGAAAAATGTGGAGCATTGACGAATCAGGGGAACTGGTTTTTAGGAAAAGTGCACCTGCTGGCGGATTATTAAGTTTAACTGAGGGGGAAGAAAAAATAGTGATTGAAACTATAAAATCTACTAAGGGTGATTGGAACGACCTGAAAATAAGTCTTACAAAGATTAATATTGGTGACTTTAGCCCGTTCTTTTTACCAAAGAACAGGTTAGAAGGTTTAATCAGTGGCGATATTTATATAAATGATCCGACAGGAAACCTATACGCTTATTCAGATAGCATGAAAACCCAGTTTCTGCGGATGGATAATGATTCTATTGGTGAATTAAAAACAAGTACACTTACTTACGACAAACAATCAGGGTTGTTGAAAATAATAGGCAGCACATTAAATAAGGAGAATTACCTGGGATTTGATGCAAACTTGTTTCTTGGCGATTCGGAAAAAGCCAAAAACAATAAGATCGCATTAAAAGCTAAAACTTATGAAATAAAAGTACTAGAACGATTTCTAGGAAATCTTTTTTCTGATATGCAGGGAACCTTAACTGGCGATATCAATTTATTGGGTGATTTTAAAGACTTAACAGTTACAGGAAAAGGAAGCTTGAAAGATGCTGGTTTGCTCATCAACTTTACACAGTGCTTTTATAAAATAAAAGATACAGAAATAGAACTTACATCTTCTAAAATAAATCTTGATGGTATCATTCTCACAGATACATTAACCGGGAATCCAATATATATAACCGGAGGTATTGATCATGATTCATTCAAGGATATGTTCTATGATCTGGATATCTCTACTCAAAAACCAAAAACGGTAGGTGCCGTTAATAACAAACAGGTCTTATTACTTAATACTTCCTATAAAGACAATCAGCAGTTTTATGGTTATGTGAAAGGAACAGGGCTATTACAATTAAGAGGTCCTCAGTCTGATATGTTCATGACAATTAATGCCGTTGCTTCCGACAAGGATAGCAGTAATATAACATTACCTCCTACTTCCAGCCGGGAGTCGGGTATCGCTGATTTTCTTGTAGAAAAAAAGTATGGAGTAGAAATGGAAGAGATTGTTAGCAACACGAATTCTTCGAATATTATTTATGATGTGGATATAACAGCTAACCCGATGGTAACAGTAAAAGTTATTCTGGATGAACTTACTGGCGATGAAATAAAAGGGAAAGGAAAAGGCACATTAAATATACGTTCAGGTTCTGCTGAACCACTTTCATTACGTGGCCGTTTTGACATTGAAGAAGGAAATTATTTATTTACTTTCCAATCTTTTTTCAAAAAACCTTTTGTCTTAAAAAAGGGAAGTCCAAATTATATAGAATGGAATGGCGACCCATATGATGCCAATATTAATTTTGATGCAGTTTATACTGCAGAACGAGTAAGTTATGCGCCGCTTGCCAGCTTATTAAAAGTAAATACATCAGCTTCTACTGAAAGAGGCGATGTTTATGTAGTTGCTTCACTTACGGATAAATTATTTAAACCATCAATTAAGTTTTCACTAGATTTTCCAAACTCGAGTGCTGCAGCTACAGATCCCGAACTTGCATTAGTCATTCAGCAATTAGAAAAAAATTTAAACGAACTAAACAGGCAGGTTACCTATCTTATCGTATTCAATAGTTTTGCACCTAGCGAACTGGCAGACAATACCGACAACAGTGGATCTGTTGTAAATACCATTTCAGGTATTTTTCTAAATGTTATCAATAACCAGGTCAATAAAATATTAGGTAAACTTTTAAAAAATGATAAATACAATATCAGTTTAAATACTTCTATTTATAATAGAAATATAATAGATCCAAATAATAAAACTTCATTAAATCTTGGTAGTAATGTCAACTTTTCAATTGGACGATCATTTTTCAATAATCGGTTTATTATTTCTACAGGTGTAGGTTTTGACGCAGCCTGGCAACAAACAGATGTTCCTCAAAGTATTCAATTGTTACCCGATGTTACACTGGAATGGTTAATTAATTTATCTGGAACTTTAAGAGCCTCTTTCTTTTACAGAGAGAATTCTGATTACCTGACAACAACAGCAAGTGGAGGATCGGGTAAATCGACAAAAAGATATGGTGCTAGCTTATCCTACAGAAAAGACTTTGACCGGTTTAGGGATTTATTTAAAAGAAAGAAAAAAAATCCGCCAGTAGAAAATGAACCTTCTCCTGATGCAACTATCCCAAAGCAGGAAGAAAAGAAAGAAGTCCCGGAAAATTAATACTTGTCTAATATTTCATGTCCAAGTTTATCTCTTTTTGTTGCCAGGTATTTTTCATTGTGTTTATTCGGAAACATTTCAATCGGTATGTTTTCAACAATTTCAAGCCCATAACCAATAAGCCCTACTCTCTTCTTTGGATTATTGGTCATCAATCTCAACTTTTGAATATTTAAATGTCGGAGTATTTGAGCTCCCAATCCATAATCTCGTTGATCCATTTGAAAACCAAGGTGAAGATTTGCATCAACCGTATCCATTCCATCTTCCTGCAATCGATAGGCTTTTAATTTATTTAAAAGTCCGATACCCCTTCCTTCTTGATTCATATAAATGATTGCGCCTTTTCCTTCATCTTGTACTTTTCTCATGGCAGCATGTAATTGTTCTCCGCAATCACAACGCAGAGACCCTAATATATCTCCCGTAAAACAGGATGAGTGAACTCTTACTAACACCGGTTCATCTTTTTCCCATTCACCTTTAATTAAAGCAAGGTGTTCATTTGTAGAATTCTTTTCTTTAAAAGCCACTAATTTAAAGTCGCCAAATTTTGTTGGCATATCTACTCTTACAATTTCTTCTATAAGTGAATCACTTTTAATTCTATATTCAATCAGGTCTTTAATTGAAATAATCTTAAAATCAAATTTCTTAGCAATTTCAATCAGGTCTGGTAAACGAGCCATAGTTCCATCATCATTCATAATTTCCACTAAAACACCACCAGGTTCAAATCCTGCCAAACGGGCAAGGTCAACAACTGCTTCAGTATGCCCTGCTCTACGAAGAACTCCTCCTTTTTTTGCCCTTAAAGGGAAAATATGTCCCGGCTTTCCAAAATCGGAAGGTAAAATTGAAGGATCGATCATAGCTTGAACTGTTTTTGCCCTGTCTTGAGCAGAAATGCCAGTTGTGCAGCCGTGTCCAAGTAAATCTACTGAAACTGTGAAAGCGGTTTCATGTAAAGCTGTATTATTATTTACCATCAATTCCAATCCCAATTCATCGCACTTTTCTTCCGGTAAAGCCACACAAATCAAGCCCCGCCCATATTTGCTCATAAAGTTGATAACTTCCGGAGTAACATTTCTGGCAGCTGTCAGAAAATCTCCTTCATTTTCCCTGTCTTCATCATCCACAACTATTACCAATTTCCCAAGCTTGATATCTTCAATTGCACTCTCAATTGTATCCATTTCTTCAAATATTTATTACAAAAGTAAAACAAAGTTTAAGGTCAAGAGTTTAAAAGATTGAAGACAGCAAAAGAATGAAACAGTTTATAACATTCTAAAATCACATTTTGTTAATATTTACTTATTTTTTATTAGGGAATATTCCTTTTCTTTGCCCCGAAAATCAAAATATATGTTTAAAAAAATTACATTATTACTAGTTGGAGCATGTATGTTCGCAGCTGGTTTACACGCCCAGATTACTACAAGTAGCATGTACGGAACGGTTAAATCACCCAATGGTGAAATTCTTACCGGAGCCAGCGTAACAGTAACTCATATACCTACCGGTACTGTTTATCGCACTATTTCCAGAGTTGGTGGCATTTATAACATTGTTAATATGAACCCAGGAGGTCCATATTCTGTTGTTGTAACTTTTGTCGGCAATAACGAATTCAAAGTCAGCGACATTTTCCTGGCACTTGGAGATAGCTACAGATTTGATGTTAACATGTCTTCAAAAGGTGGTGATCTTACTGAAGCAATCGTTACAGGTACTCGTACCAATCGCTCTACAAAAAGCGGGGCGTCAACTAACATCTCCAATACTCAAATTACTGCATTACCAACTATTAGCAGAAGTATAAATGACTATACCCGATTAACCCCTCAAGGTGGAAACGGAAATACGTTTAATGGAAGAGATGGTCGTTTTAATAATATTACTATTGATGGTGCCAACTTCAACAATAACTTTGGACTAAGCAGCAACAATCTTCCTGGTGGAGATGCTCAACCAATTTCTTTGGATGCGATTGAAGAAATCTCTGTTAGCATTTCTCCTTTTGATGTTAAGCAAGGAAACTTTACAGGAGCTGGTATCAGTGCTATTACAAAAAGTGGTACAAATAAATATAAAGGATCCGTTTATACCTATTACCGTGATCAATCTTTCAACGGCAAAAAAATTGGTGATCAAAAATTAGGTGCACTAGAAGAATCTGCAACTAAAATATTTGGTGCAAGAATTGGTGGCCCAATTATTAAAAACAAATTATTCTTCTTTATTAATGCAGAAAGAGAAACAAGATCTTATCCTGGCCTAAACTGGATGGCAAGCCGCCCAGGCACGAATACACCGGGAGGAAATGTTACAAGAGTTCTAGCTACTGATTTAGATGCTGTTTCAAATTATGTAAGAAATCAATTTGGTTATGAAACTGGCGTTTATGAGAACATTCCAAGTTTTTCTTCCAGAAACTCTAAATACCTCGGGCGTTTAGACTGGAATATCAGTGATAATCACAAACTAAGTGTTCGTTATAACAGAGTTAACAGTGAGAACGATCAGACAACAAATGGAACTTCTGCTCCAAATCCCAGAGCTTCTTCAAATAGATGGAGTAATAATTCAATGGCATACGACAATGCGAATTACGGGTTTGAGGACTTAGTTTCATCCTGGACACTTGATTTTAAAAGTAAAATTGGAAGAAATTCTTCTAATCAGTTTTTGGCTACATATACAAATATTGAAACAAACAGAACAAGTGGATCAACTCCTTTCCCCTTTATAGATATTCAGGATGGTAGTGGTGATGCTTACATAAGTTTAGGTTATGAACTTTTCAGCTATCTAAATGCAGTAAAAAACAAAGTTTTAACTATTACAAACAATTTTGGTTTTACTTCAGGCAAGCACAGCTTTACAGCAGGCGCCTCATTTGATTATTTAAGCTTTGGAAATAGCTTTTTACGTTATGGAACCAGCTATTATCGCTTCTCTTCTGTTAATGACTTTTTGACTAATAAAGCTCCTAATGCTTATGCATTAACTTATGGTTATGGTGGCAAAGACCCTATAGCTGAATTGAAGTTTGGCCAAATAGCCGCTTATTTTCAGGATGAAATAAAAGTGAATTCCAAATTAAAGCTTTTAGTAGGGGTTCGTGCAGATAAAGCAATTTATCTCGCTGATCCAATTGCTAATGATGCGATAAAAACAAAAACTTTTAAAGATCTTGATGGGAAAGATTTGGTTTTTGACGTTGGTACATGGCCAAAAAGCAAATTACTTTGGTCGCCAAGAGTTGGATTTAACTATGATGTAAAAGGGGATAGAGATCTAATTATTCGTGGTGGTACAGGTATCTTTACAGGAAGGTTACCATTCGTATGGTATACTAACCAGCCTACAAATAGCTTTGCTTTACAAGCGACTGTTGAAAGAGTTGGATCTGCTGCCGCACCATTCTTATTTAATCCTGATCCTAATTTTTATAGAAGCCAATTCCCACAAAACTCAGCTACTTTACCTTCAGGTGCATCACTTGCAGTTGTAGATAAGGATTTTAAATTCCCACAAGTTTGGAGAACATCTTTAGCGGTTGACAAACGTTTACCATGGGATTTATTACTTACTATGGAAGCCATTTACACGAAAGACGTAAATGCAATTTTACAGTACAATGCAAACTTTGCAAAACCAAACAGCAGTTTTGCTACTGGATCTGATACTCGTCCAAGATTTACTTCTACAAGTGCCAGATCTATTGATGCTTCAGTAAGAGAAGCAATGGTTTTAGCTAATACAGATCGTGGTAACGGCTTTAGTTACACCGTTCAATTGAGCCGTAACTTCAGAAAAGGATTCTTTGGACAAATAGCTTACAGCTATAATCATACAATGGATCTTTCAAGTAATCCTGGTTCTCAGGCAGCATCTGCATGGAGCAACTTAAACAGCATAAGAGGTAATAATGATCTTGATCTTTATGTATCTCAATATTCAATTCCACATCGTGTTTCTGGTGCAGCATCATACAGATTTGAATATCTTAATAAAAAGCTTGCAACAACTATTTCATTATTCTATGAAGGTTCTAGTCAGGGTCGTTTCTCTTATCGCTATAGCACTGATATGAATAACGATGGTTTAAGTAACGACTTAATGTATATTCCAAAAGATATTGCTGAAGCAAAAACATTAATACCTAATGCGGCAGATGCTGATGCTTTTTGGGCATATCTTGAGCAAGACAAATATTTAAGCAAACACAAAGGCCAATATGCTGAAGGTTATGAAGCATTAATGCCTTGGTTGAACAGATTAGACTTTAAATTATTGCAGGATTTCAGCATTAATGCTGGTGGTAGAAAGCATACATTACAAGCTAGTTTAGATATCTTAAACTTCACCAACTTTATCAGCAAGAACTGGGGCATTAGCCAAAGAAATGTGGTAAGTAATGGTGGAATATTACGTTATTCTACAATGACTAGTGCTGGTTTACCGCAATACACTTTCAACAAAGTATCTGGTAATTACCCAACCCGTACATTTGAGCCAAACTTATCTGTTGGTAGCACTTGGGGAATGCAGATAGGTTTACGTTATATCTTTGATTAATAACAACTGAAAATAATTTTACATAAAAAAACCGTCAACAAATGTTGACGGTTTTTTTATATATCAATTTTAAAATATTTAAAGGTTAAAACTACTTTGCGTTTCTACTCCCCCATCCCCATTCCAAAAAAGCCGGGAAAGCTCTTGCCCAGGTTGGCACATTATGCAAGCCGTCTTGTAATTCCAGATAATGGATATCGGTTTCTGGGTTATACCCCTTTTCTTTTAATTCTTTAATGAGATCCAGTGTGTCATCTATAGAATCAATAATACCATTATTGTTTCTGTCTTTAGTTTCATCCATATTGCCACACTGAAAAAAGAATTTCAGCCAGGGAGTATAATTCCCTTTTCTTATTTGCTGATGCATAATTCGATGTTTGTCATCATCATAACTTTTATCAGTTTGGTCTATATTTCGCCACCATAATGACCCTGAAAAAACTCCAACTTTTGAAAATTCAACTGCATTAGTCCAAACTATATCTAAAGCCATTAGTCCTCCCAACGAAAATCCTGCAAAGGCTTTTTCCTTAAATGATTTAATGCCAAATTTTTCTCTGATAAATGGTATAAGCTCTTCAAAAACAAAAGACGTATAAAGATCAGCTTTTGCACCTCGGCCTAAATAGTCGGGTTGGCCCGCAATACCGTATTCCATTTTTCTATCTGCACTACAATGCATTCCAACACAGAGCAGAGCTTCTACTTCCATATCCTTTGCATAGAATTGATCAAGAATCGACCTAAAATCCATAGATACTAAGTCTTGACCATCATTTACCAATAATAGATTTATGGGATAATCGCCATTAAAATTTCGGGGTAGGTAAAAATCAATTTTTACTATTCTTTCCAGATAAACAGACCTTAGAGCCGTTTTTTCACAAAGGATTCGGGATTCATTCACCAATTGCATGAGTTCAAAAATAAGCATTTCAAAATAAATTCTGTTTTTTCTAAGTTTACTTCAACAACATAGCAAAACAAGCCTATTAATTTGCTATATTGATACCGAAAAAATATATTTGACAAAACAGCTTATAATTGAATCAAAATAAAAAAAGAACATGAAAAAAATCGGCATTCTACATGGTAAAGAAAGATCTTTTCCTGAAGCATTTGTTGCAAGAGTAAATAGTAAAAATGTACCCGGCATAATGGCGGAACCAGTACAAATAAGTAAAGCAATGCAAGGCGAACATTGTGGCTACGATGTAATTATTGATCGTATTTCACAAGATGTTCCTTTTTATCGCACCTGGCTAAAAAATGCAGCGGTAACGGGTACGGCTGTAATCAATAATCCATTCTGGTGGAGTGCAGATGATAAATATTTCAATAATTGCCTGATGACAAAATTGAATGTACCTGTTCCAAAAACAGCTATCCTTCCATCAAAGGATTTACCACTTGATACTTCAGCTGAATCTTTTAGTAACCTTACTTATCCTTTGGATTGGGATGCTATTTTTAAATATGTGGGGTTTCCCGCTTACATGAAGCCTTTTGCCGGAGGAGGGTGGAAAAGTGTTTATAAATTGGAAGATGCCAATGATTTTTTTGCAAAACATGCAGAAACAGAACAATTGGTTATGATGCTTCAGGAAGAAATTGTATTTACTGAATATTATCGTTGTTATTGTATCGGAGGAAAACATGTTCGTATTATGTCTTATGAACCACGAAACCCACATCACCTTCGGTATGTAGCCGACTTTAGCCCAACACCGGAAAGACTACAACAAATGACCGACATTGTGCTTAGAATCAACGAATACCTCGGATATGACTTCAACACGGTGGAACTGGCGGTAAGAGATGGAGTTCCTTATGCAATTGATTTCTGCAACCCTGCTCCCGATGCTGAAAAGACTAGTGTGGGAGAAGAAAACTTTGAGTGGGTAGTAGAAACTGCAGCTAATTATGCTATTGAGAAAGCATTAGCAAATAAAGAGGGTGCTGATAATCTTACATGGGGAGAGTATGTAAGAAGAAGCAGTAATAAACAAAGCCTTATCTAATCAAAACTATAATTACTAATTATTTATTAGTGATTATTAATTAGTAATTATGAACCTGAACTACAAAAGTTTTACCCTCGGCGTAGAAGAAGAATACATGGTGCTTGATAAAGATACTTTTGAATTAAAAAGTCATGAACAAAAGATCGTACAAGAAGGGCAAAAAGTAATTAAAGATAAAGTAAAAGCGGAAATGCACCAGGCTGTAGTGGAAGTAGGTACAGATATTTGTGCAGATATAGACGAAGCCTATTCTGATGTTTCTACCTTACGAAAAACTATTGGAGGAATTGCCAGTGACCTTGGTTTTGCTATGGGCGCATCTGGCACTCATCCTTTCAGCCACTGGGAAAGCCAATTGATTACAGATCATATACGTTATAATGAGATAGTTAATGAATTGCAGGAAGCTGCCCGTAGTAATTTAATTTTTGGATTGCATGTGCATGTTGGAATGGAAAACAGAGAACTAGCCAACCATATTGCCAATAGTACCCGCTATTTTTTACCCCATGTATTTGCACTAAGTACCAATTCACCATTCTGGGAAGGAAGAAAAACCGGTTATAAATCGTACCGGACAAAAGTATTCGACAAATTCCCAAGAACTGGAATACCCGCTACTTTTGACAGCATTGAAGCATATGACAATTATGTAAAATTGCTTATCAAAACAAACTGTATTGATAATGCAAAAAAAATATGGTGGGATTTGAGAGTACATCCTTTTTTTAATACGGTTGAATTTCGTATTTGCGATGTACCATTAACAGTCGATGAAACCATAACAATAGCGGCATTGTTTCAGGCCATTTGTGCAAGGATATATATGCTACGCTCAAAAAATCTTAATTTTTTACAGTATCACAGAGCTTTAATCAATGAAAATAAATGGAGAGCCAGTCGTTATGGAATTGATGGCTATTTAATTGATTTTGGAAAAGAAGAAGAAGTAAATACAAGAGCATTGATATACGAGTTGCTTGATTTTCTTGATCCGGTACTCGATCATTTGGGTAGCCGGCATAGAGTAATGAACGTAGTAAAAATGCTGGAAAACGGAACAGGTGCCGACAGGCAATTAAAAGTCTATGACGACACTAAAAGCCTGAAAAGTGTAGCGGAGTATATTCAAAGTCAGTACTTATTTGGCGTTTAAACAATTTTTATATAAAATTCTATTAAAATTTGTTACCCTTCACAATCAACATGCTACAAATACATATTTTTGCCGAATTAACTTTCACATATTGAAAGAAATAAAAAATCTAAAAAAAACAAAAAAATGAAGCGAAAATTAATGTATTACACAGTTGCCTTGTTTGTATTTGCAAGCTGCAAAGACTCTAATAAAGAATCTGGCAAAGAAACAAAAGACGCTGACACAACTGTGGTTCAAAAACAAGCAGATGATATTACAAAAATTGCTGATTCTGAAGTAGATTATCAAAAAGAAACTACAAATGAAGAGTCAGCAAAAAAAATACAAGCTTTTTTACTTGATAATAATAAAAAAGATATAGAAAATGGTTCCTTGACCAGCAACGACAGAAAATTCAGTTTTTATGAAATTGACTTAAATGATGATGGTAAAAACGAATACTTTATTCAACTTTCAGGACAATACTTTTGTGGTACAGGCGGATGTTCCTATTATTTATTAAATAATGATTTTACAGTAAATACATATTTCAGTGTAACAAACCCACCGGTTTTCAAAAGTTCCAATGTAACTAATGGTTGGCATGATTTAATTTTATTCGGTGATTATAACCAGGATGGCGGTGTAAAAAATTATACTTATTTAAAGTTTGACAAATCAAAAGGCAGTTATCCTTCCAATCCTTCAATTGTTAAAAAAACAGACATGGCTCCGAATGGACATGATTTTGTAATGTGGCAAAAAGAATATAGTAAAGCCAAGCAGTTTACATTCTAAGAATAGAAACTCAAGTAAAAAAGGGAGCTATCCCATAAATAATTATTGCCGAAATGGAGGACAAAATTCTTTGTCTCCATTTCGGCATTTTATTACTCTAGTTCTTGCGTTGGATACAGACTCAAAAATCCGGAGTGGTAAAAAGCCTGACTTAATAATCAATTCAATAAAATTGATATAAAAAACACATTAGTGAAATTAGCAAGTGAAGATCCAGTTGATTGTGATGCCGTAAAAGGATAAACTTTTCTATAATTTTCCTTTATCCACATCATTGATAAATTGTATTACACCAGACATAAACACTTGCTGATCGTCCCACATGGCTAAATGACTGCCATCAGGACAATACAAATACCGACCTCTCTGTACCATTTTACTTTGTTCTTCCATTGCTTTAGGATCCATCGTATCATGTTTTGCACCAACCATCAAGGTTGGCACTTTTATTTCTTTTAATCTGTTCTTAATATCCCATTGCTTTAACCTACCTCCTACTCCAAATTCACTTGGCCCTTGCATCATTGTATAAACTTCCCCATTTACATGTTTCATTGTCCTGTTAAATGCGTCAGGCCATTCTTTCAATCTGCATAAATGTTCGTTGTAAAAATTCGGAATCAACAATTCCATATACCTTGGATTTGCAAAATCTCCATTTGCTTCTATTACCTTGATTTCTGCTAATACTTTAGGATCCATTTGCTTTGCTAGCATATCTTCAGCATACTTCCCATATTCGGGAGCACTGGCAACCATATTCGCTACAATCATTCCCTTCAAATTAGCCTGGTATTTTAATGCATACTCCATTGCAAGAATACCGCCCCATGAATTTCCCAATAAATAAAAATTAGAAGAATCAGCACCAATCGCTTTTCGCACCTGTTCTACTTCTTCTACAAATCTTTCTGTTACCCAAAGGCTACTATCCGTTGGTTGATCACTATAGTATGATCCTAATTGATCGTACTCGTAAAATTCATATCCTTGTTTTGGGAAAAAACTTTCGAAACACTCCATGTACTCATGTGTCATTGCTGGACCGCCATGTAATAGTAAAATTTTAATACGGGAGTTATTCCCAAATCTTTTTGTCCATACTTTAAATTCCCCAATAGGAGTCGAGATCGGAATCATTCTTACTCCGGCAGCTTGCACACCACTATCTCCGTAAGTAAAATAATCCGCTACAGAAATTTTGCCTCCATTATTCATTTTATCCGGTTGATGACAAGAGAAAAAAATAACTGAGGAAATAAATAACACAAGTATTTTTTGCATATAGTTGATTTTAGCAAAAGGTAAAGAATTTTCTTAATTTCAGACAAATAAAAATCAAGCAAATGAAACTGCTATTAACAATACTGCTTACCGGCGCATTTCTAAGTTTACAGGCACAAACAAAAAATGACACCTTACGAATCATTCGACAAACTGTAAATCTCTATGACTTAGATTTTACAGATGCAGAAGCTGATTCCATGATGGGGTCTATTTATGGCAATCAGCGATTGTATAAAGCGATGCACCAAACCTTACCAGCCAACGATATTCCTTTTCCTTTTGCATTTAAACCAGCACCTGCCGGCACAAAAATTATTACTAGAAAAAAAACGATCTACTGGGATGTCCCTTTGAAAGTAGAACTGCCGATTAATAAAAATGAATTAGCATTTTACTCTATACCCCAATTAGCTTCGCTTATTGTACATAAAAAAATTACTTCAGTAGAACTCACAAAATTTTTTATTGGCCGCTTAAAAAAATGGGATGATAGTTTGGAGTGTGTAATTACTTTAACAGAAGAATTGGCATTGAAGCAGGCAAAAAAGGCGGATGAAGAAATGAAAGTTGGAATTTACCGTGGGCCTTTACATGGCATTCCTTATGGATTAAAAGATCTATTTGCAGTAAAGGGTTATAAAACAACCTGGGGAAGCACTCCGTATATGGAACAAGTGATTGATGTTGATTCATATGTTTATAAAGAATTAACAAATCATGGTGCAGTGCTTTGCGCCAAACTTTCATTAGGTGCACTGGCGTATAACAATAAATGGTTTGGTGGTGAAACAAAAAACCCCTGGAATTTAAAAGAAGGATCCAGTGGCTCTTCAGCCGGGTCTGCCGCTGCAGTCGTAGCTGGATTGTTACCTTTTGCAATAGGTACTGAAACGTTGGGTTCTATTGTTTCTCCCAGTACCAGATGTGGCGCTACAGGCTTGAGGCCTACATTTGGTACCGTGAGTCGGTATGGCGCTATGGTACTTTGTTGGAGCCTGGATAAAGCCGGTCCTATTTGCCGTAGTGCAGAAGATGCAGCTATTGTATACGAAGCTATAAATGGTACTGATGGAAATGATCCCAGTGCTGTAAAACATGCTTTCAATTACACTGGAAAAATTGATTGGAAAACTATAAGAATTGCATATGCCGAAAATTATTTTAACCGCTTACCAAAAGATGCTGCGGAATGGAAAGTACTGGATGTCTATAAATCTTTAGGAGCCACCATTAAACCTGTTGAATTTCCTGACACAAGTTTATATCCGGTAAATTATAT
>JAHEMM010000062.1 GCA_024643655.1 Chitinophagaceae bacterium
CAAAATAAAAGCCCCTCACAATTGTGAAGGGCTTTTATCATAAAATCAGATGCTATTACCAACGATTGTTGGAATTAGAATACGCAGGTCTTGCGCCTCTTTCTGGTCTTTCTTCTCTTGGCTTAGCAACGCTTACTTTGATAGCACGGCCATCAACAGTAGCACCATCTAACTCAGCAATTGCTTTGTTAGCAGCCTCATCATCACTCATTTCCACAAAACCAAAGCCTTTGCTACGGTTAGTGTACTTGTCCATAATAACTTTTGCAGAAGTTACTTCACCATATTCGGCAAAATAGCTTTTCAGGTCTTCGTCCACAACGGCGAAGCTCAAATTCGAAACATAAATGTTCATGTAAAAAAATTAACTTTAAAAAATTCTTGAGATTAACGCAATGGGTAAAGAAGACTAACTATTAGCAGAAATGCGTAGCAGACTAAATCGTTCACTTACTAAAATGCTGTTCGCTCAAATTAACGCTGCAAAGGTAATGTTTAATACCCATATTCTTGCATTTATTTGAAAATATAATTTAATTAGGGATTGGCGGTTCTACATTAAAAATATTTCTATTTTCTTCTCTTTTCTTTATACCAAAGTTATATCTAAGATTAAGGCCAATCCTTCTTGTATCGGCTTGTCTGTAACCGCTGGCATTTATTCTACCTTGTTGAATGGTAAAGTTATTTCTGTTGGTAGCAAACATATCGCTGATACTAATAGTTGCAACAAATTTATCTTTTAGAAATTTTCTATTCACACTGGCATTTAATACTCCGAAAGTACTTAACTCATAAAATTGCTGTTGTCCTTTTAAGCGGATAAAACCATTCAATGTAATAACAGATCGTTTATCAATTTTATAAGTTTGGTATGTAAAAAAAGTCCAGGTGCCTTTTTTAAATGATAGTGGTTTATTTTCATACAAGCCTTGATAGAAATTATGATTGTATTGTGCACCGGCTACAAAAAAATAGCGACCGCCAGGAGGTAAGGCACCTAAACCACGGAAATACCATTCTTTATTTTGTCCAAGGTTATCATATGTACGTAATGCCTGTCGCTGGCTTGTATCCGATTGATATATTACGTTTGTGAAAATATCTTTTGTGTCATTAACGCCAAGTGCAAGAATAGGCCTTTCATCAACGCTTATATTTGCTTCATAATTTTGATTGAATTGTGGTTGTAGCGAAGGGTTGCCAACTTCTGATAAGTATTGGTCTACAAATCTTGGAAACGGATTCAATTGTTCATACACTGGTCTTCTTATCGTTCTCCGATATACGAGATAAGCTCTCAAGTCATAACCAGCAATTTTCATCAGATTTTTACTAAAGTAGATATAAGGGAATAAGTCAGTTCGCTGTATCTGAAAAGTCGTATCACTTGGAATGATTTGCCTTCCTTTCATATTTGTATTTTCTAGCCTTAAACCTGTTTTTATAACAAAATCTTTTCCCAGCGTTTGTGAACCTTGAACATAAGCAGAATTTATTGTCTCATTATAATTAAAAGTATTGGTACGGCTAATGTCTTTTATTCTTGAACCGTTGGTTTCACTGAAATAATTGGTTACATTTTTATAAATATGTGTTGCTGATTTTAAGCCACTTTCAAAAGTAAATCTGTTTTTCATTTTCAGTTTTAAGTCTGAACTTGCTGAAAAGTAATCTCTTTTATTATCTCCAGTCCCATCGCCTCCTATGAGATAGGTAGAAGGGGAATAAAAATTTGTATTAAAAAATTGATCTGATTTATTCTTGGTGTTAAAATAAAATGTATTTATTGTCCATTCTGAACCTAAAGAGTCAATTTTGTACTTTGTTTCAATCCCATTACCAATTAGGAAGTTGCTTCCTTTATTTGTAACAGCGTTCAAATTATTAGTTAGCGTTTGTGCAGTACTTATTTTTTGAATAAAGCTGGTATTTTCAGTTACATTATTATTTTTATTGTAATTAATATGGCCAGAAAAGTCAATACTCCATTTAGTGCCTAATGAATAATTTAGACCATAGCCAAGGAAATAACTACTTCCCGGATATGTTGTATAAGCATTTTGACTAAGTAATGAATCTGCTGAAAAGATTCTGTCGGTGACTATTTTTTCAAAGCTGTTTCTATGGGTATAATTCAAATTAATGTATGAACTTTTCTTTCCATCATTATTATTTAGATTAAAACCAATGAATTGATTGCCAAAAGTGCCTTGTTGAGCCCCACTATTTAAACTTCCTGTCATCCCGATCTTTACTCCTTTTTTTAAAACAACATTTACAATACCACCGCCGCCAGATGCATCATATTTCGCTGAGGGAGTTTTTATAATCTCAATTTTGGAAATAGAATTTGGGGGTAAGCTTTTCAACATTGTTGCTACATCAGCAGCACTCATTTTCATATCCCGTCCATTGATTTGTATAGCTGCAGGAGTCATACTGCTGATATATATATTTCCATCCTGATCTACAAATAAACCGGGTGTTTTTTCAATTACTTCATAGCCACTTGTTGAGGCTTCAACAAGATTTTCAGGATCAACGATTAATTTATCGTCTTCCATTTTCATTAATGGCTTTTTTGATGTAACTACTGCTGCTTCTAATATCTTATCTATAGGCTCAGCTATAAATGTAAAAGTAGATTGCTCTCCCGTAATTGTTATCCCTTTATCAACGGAAGAAAAATTGATAGCTGTAATATTTACATTGTACTGATTGTTTTTTCTTAATATGAATTGCACAACACCATTACTATCCGTCAATTTTGTAAATGTTCTTGCACTGTCCAAACGGTTGAAAAGGGTAACCGTTGCGAAAGGTATAGGTTCTTTTTTTTCATTTAATATGGAGATGTTTATCGGTATTTCCTGCGCAGTTACATTTAATGTGAAAAATAAAAATTGTGCAATGCAAATTAGTTTGTGTAAGGGTCGGTTAAGGATAAGCATGTTGATTTGACTGATAAGTATGTAAAAATAATTAATTAACACGCAGGTCTATCTACGATTTGGGTAATTAATATGTTTTTTACAATATTTAACCTTTGAAGGCATGTGTGATATTCGTAAGTTTATTTAATGAAAGGAGTTCAATTTGCCGCTACCATTCAACGATTTGATTCAAAAGGAGAAAAGACTGGCTGGACATATATTGAAATACCAATAGATATTGCCCAACAACTTAAGCCAGGGAATAAAAAATCATTTCGTGTAAAAGGAAAGCTTGATGAATTTAAGATTGAAGGCATAGCGTTGATACCAATGGGCGGAGGAGTTTTTATTATGCCATTAAATGCTGATTTACGAAAGGGAATAGGGAAACGAAAGGGTGCAATGTTGAGTGTAAAATTATTGGTTGATGAAAAGGGATTCGTTTTTAATAAGGACTTAATCAATTGTCTAGTTGATGAACCATCTGCAAAACAATATTTTGAAACTCTGACCGGTTCGCATCAACGATATTTCAGTAAATGGATTGATAGTGCAAAGACTGAGCCTACTAAAATTAAGCGTATTGCTATGGTCGTAAATGCACTAGCTAAAAAAATGGGATATCCTGAAATGATCAGAGCTTCAAAAAAATAATATTACTTAAAGGGGTTTGAATATTTCTGGTCTGATGCAATAGTTAAATCTGTCAATGTTTTTAAAAATGCTACCAAGGCTGCTTTATCTTGTGGTGATAAGTTTGCTTGCCTTGGTTGGCCATTAGGTAATTTGAGTTGATTTGCAAGATTTGGGTGGTTTTTAACGCCACTACTATAATGTTCAACTACCTGTTCTAATGTAGCAAAACGTCCATCATGCATATATGGCGCCGTCAGTTCTACATTTCGAAGTGTTGTAACTTTAAATCGTCCATCATCATTAATATCCTGGGTAACAGCCCCAAATCCTCTATCTGTTGTAATTAGATCTAGGCCATTATTCCTTGCAGCCGGTGCTGTAAATGTTTCTGAGCCATGGCAAGCTGCACAGGCAAATTGAGGGGAAAGGAAAATTTCTTTTCCTCTGTTTTCTTGTGCAGAAAAATTTGGAAAGGGAGCATTAGGTGGTGGGGCAGGAATTGCCGGAAAGTTTGACCGACCTGCATCATATTTTGATTGGTAGGAAACAATAGATCGTACAAATTGTGAAAGTGCCAAGGCAATCCTGTTACTGGTAATATTACCATCTCCAAAAGCTTTTGTAAATAATGGTGGATAATAAGTAAGGGCTTTTAATTTTGTTTCCAACTGAGGCAAAGTCATCCCCATTTCTACAATATCCTGAATTGGAATTAAAGTTTGATTTTCTAATGAATTTGCCCGTTGGTCCCAGAAAAAATTACCATTGGGGTAATATTTAGCATCAATAAGGCTCATAGAATTTCTTCCTGTTAACCCTCCATTAAAGCCTTCACTCTTTACAACAGGATCGCTAAAAGCACTAGTTTGTTTATGGCAAGAAGCACAAGCAATGGTATTATTAATCGAAAGGCTTTTGTCATAAAATAATACACGGCCAAGCGTTGCTCCATTATCAGTTATAATATTATTTTGAGGTGTATTTATTTGCCCTTGTATATCAGGGCCAGATAAGTAGGGTGGTAGGACTATATTGGCATAGTTATATGGAGTTGCAGGTAGATTTAAGACGGATGAAACAGGGTCTTTTGTTACTGAATTAGTATCATTTTTTGAACAAGCAATAAAAATAATGAATACTAATAGTCCAATTACCAAACTTATTTTAGAATTGTGGTTATGCATATGTCGTGCTTACTTTTAGAGGGTTAAGACGAGTTTTCTTCTTTAAGGTTTAAACTATTAATATATACGACTAATTTATTTAATTCCTTCTGTGATTGTTCAGAATTATGTAAATAAATGCATTTCCAACTTATGACGAAAATTCTCTCTATTAATTTCTTTTATTTGCAGTATGATTTCTTCTATAAAAGACTTTAAAAATCCTTTTTTCATTGGCATAGCCGGAGTGGGGATGAGTGCTATTGCCCAATACTTAAAGGGTATTGGCAAAAATGTGGCAGGCAGTGATCGTTTTTTTGCTCCCGGTGTTTACAATGAAGTGCAGGAGAAATTAGAAGTAGATGGTATTCAATGCTTTGTTCAAAATGGGGAGGGTATTACTGAAACAACTGATTTAATAGTTGCGTCAACGGCTATAGAAGATACGGTGTTGGAAATTCAAAAAGCAAAGCAATTAAATATTCCAATTGTCAGGAGATCTGAATTATTGGCAATGATCGCAGCTAGTAAAAAAACAATTGCAGTTGGTGGAACAAGTGGAAAAAGTACTACCAGTGCCATGTTGTTTGATATTTTGGAATATGCCGGCATGCAGCCAAGTATAATCAGCGGGGCAGGATTAATGAGTATAATTAAAACCGGCAAAATTGGAAATGCAAAAGTAGGAGCAGGTGATTGGTTGGTAATTGAAGCAGATGAAAGTGACGGTTCAATTGTGCAGTATAAACCTGAAATTGGTTTATTGTTAAATGTAGATAAAGATCATCAGGAAATAGATGAGCTAATGGGAATGTTTGAAGTTTTTAAAAACAACAGTAAAAAATTTGTTGTCAATCAATCTCATTTATTAGCAAAACAGCTTTCTCAAAACAAGGCTTTCGATTTCTCTTCAGATAAAGAGCAGCCTGCCGGTTATATTGCTGACCACTTTAAACAAAATGGTCTTGAAATTACTTTCAATATAAATGAAATTGATTTTAGTTTGAACCAGGTTGGTAAACACAATATGGAAAATGCATTAGCTGCAATTTCGGTGGCAAATCAAATTGGAATTGATTTGGAAATATGTGCAGCATCTTTAAAAAAGTATGAAGGCATTTATCGTCGTCATCAGGTTTATGGTCAAAAAAACGGTGTTTGGTTAATTGATGATTATGCACACAATCCGGTAAAATGTGCTGCTGCTATTGAAGCTTGTCAGCCAATTGCTTCAAAAATTATTGCCTGGTTTCAACCGCATGGTTATAAGCCAACAAAATTCTTACGGGAAGATTTTGTAAGGGAAATAGCTGCTGTACTTAGACCTGAGGATGAAATATGGATGAGTGAGATTTTTTATGCAGGAGGAACTGCTGTTAAAGATATATCTGCTAATGATTTAATAAACGATCTCAAAGCTTTGGGAAAGAATGCTTTTTTTATTGAGGATCGAAATAGGTTTATTACAGTAGTGAAATCTCATTTTACAAGTGACTGCGTTGTATTGCTTATGGCGGCCAGAGATCCGTCATTGGAGCAATTTGCAAAAGATACATGGGAGAAATTATAAATTCAGTTTTTTAATCGTCATATAAGTTTGGCAATGAAAGAGTAATTGAGTTTGATAATGTGTATATCATTGACGAGAATTATACAAGAATAAGTACAAGGAATATCCCTTTTGTTCATCACCCATTTTCAAACGATCTTGAAGAGTTTGATGCGTAGAAAAAATGGGAAAGTAAAATCAAGGACAAGGTTCTTTACTGTAGCAGCATTTTACGTATATAAATATAAGACAGCGCCAGAATAATTATGAGAATTAAGATAGATACATAAAGCCAGGGTTGGTCTTTTATATTTAATTTTTCGCGACGCTTTTTTTTCTTTTCAGTTTTTTTCTTAAGGTCACGGTTAAGCATTTCCACCATGAACTGTAATTGCTCTTTGTCTTTAAACTCTTGTAGTCCATCCATAGCTTCTTCATCAAATTCATTTTGAAGAAGTTGTTTTTCTACTTCATGCTTTTTATCATCAGAAAGTTTGCCTTGAAGATAAAGCAACAATGTTTCCTGATCTACACTGGTTGATAAATTTGATAATATGTCTTTATAATTTTCTGACATGTTACTTTTTGTTCGGCTCGTTACTTTGTTTTTTTTCGATTAATATTTTAAGATTCCTTTTGCCATTCTGAATATAGCTTTTTACCTGAAGCATATTAAATCCTGTTTCATCACTAATCTCCTGATAACTTTTCTTTTGAAGGTAAAACAAAGTTACACATTGCTGCTGCTCTGCGTTTAGTTCTTTTAATGAGATTTCCAATAAGTCGAGTGTACGATTATTTTCCAATAAAATCTGCCAATCTGTTTCATCTCCAGCTTTAATAGTGTTATCAGTAAGCTCATAAGTTGTTTTCCCGTTTTTTTCACGCAGTTTCATCAGACAATGGTTTTTAGTAACCATATATAGCCAAGATTTAAAATATTCAACTTTGTATTTCTGTAATTCCTGAATCACTTTTAAAAAAATTTGTTGTACACTATCTTTCGCCTGCTCTTCATTTTTCAAATATTTCATACTCACCCCCAACAAAAGCAGTGTATATCGTTGAAGCAATATGCCTAACCATTCATTATTTTGATCTGCATAAAACTTTTCGAGTAGTTCCTGATCACTTATATGATTGTATTTGTCGCTCTTCACAGTAGGAAAATAGTAATTAGTTATCAATAAGATGCAGGTTTTTGAAAATTCAATAAAAAATTAACTACTTGCTTATCATTCGTTATTTTAGTTTAAACTTTACCTCATGAATTATGCAATTGTTGCTGTGCCTGCAGCACCTGTAAGACGAAAACCAGGTCATCCAAAAGAAATGGTGAATCAACTTTTATTTGGCGAAGCTGTAAAAGTTCTAAAAACTAAAGGTAAGATATGGATGAAAATTCAAAGCTTGCATGATGGGTATATTGGCTGGGTGACAAACACAATGTTGCAACCCATAGAAGAAGATATCGCTAATACTCTACATTCGATTATTGTTTCAGATATTCTTGCCCCTGTATTGTTAGATGATAAGGAAATGAATATTCCTGTGGGTTCATCCCTTCCATTTTTTGAACAAGGAAAAGGTATGTTAGGTGAAAGTGAGTACAAATTTTCCGGAGCTTCTATTAAAAGAACAGATCAAATACCTTCGGCAGAATTAGTAACAAATTTAGCAATACCTTGGCTTAACGTTCCTTATCTCTGGGGTGGTCGAACACCACTAGGAGTTGATTGTAGTGGATTTGTCCAAGTGATCTATAAATTGATGGGGATTGACCTGCCAAGAGATGCGAGGCAACAAGCCAAATTAGGAGTATCAATAAAAAATTTTGAAGAAATACGTCCTGGTGACCTTGCATTCTTTGAAAAAAAAGAACGCATTGTACATGTCGGTATTATTCTTTCAAATACTCAAATCATCCACGCATCGGGTAAAGTACGAATTGATCAATTAACAAAAAAAGGTATTGTAAAAAGTGAAAAAGGAAAGGATACTATGAGATTGAAATCAGTGAAAAGGATTATTTAACATCAAAATAATCCCTTAGCCCATTTTATTATCATTGCATCCCAACTGAGCATTTTAAAGGCCGTATAAAATAATATAATAGCAAATATTTTTTTTAACAAATCTTGATTGATTGCAATAGCAATCTTACTCCCAAAAAAGCCGCCAATTATAAAACCAATGGCAATCAATCCTACTATTTTTAAGTCAATCGGTGTGCCTATTTTTTGACATTCATAATAATAATAAACAGAACCAAGTATGACAACGGGTAGTGTTAATACAGCAAGAGATGTGCCTTGGGCCTGGTGTTGTGAATAGCTCATCAAGTATACCAAAGCTGGCACCATGATTATGCCACCGCCAATACCAACCAGGCCACTTAAAACGCCAGCACTAAGCCCAATAAGTAGTGCTATTAAAATTAATTGTGTCTCCATAGTATTTTTTTTGTTTGAATCCATTTTCTACTTCTTAAAAGCTGTTTTATAAAATTCTATAGCTTCATTGATAATACGGTAAGCAATTAACTGATCCTGAAAATTATCAATTTCTACTTTTTTATTTTCCAGCACTTTATATTGTTCGAAAAAATTTTTTAACTCCAATAAAAAATGTTGTGGCATTTCTTCCATTCTTTTAATATGATTTACAGACGGATCTTTTGACGCTACGGCAATTATTTTGTCATCCACCTGCCCTTGATCTATCATTTGCATATTGCCAATAATATTGGCTTCTACCAGGCATAACGATTGAATAGGTTGAGAACACAAAACAAGAATATCTAATGGGTCATTATCCTGTCCCAATGTTTGTGGGATAAATCCATAGTTGACAGGGTAATGAAAAGAGGAGTAAACTACTCTGTCCAATTTGAGTAATCCTGTTTTCTTATCAACTTCATATTTAGCACGGGAGCCTTGCGGAATTTCTATAATTGCATTCACTTTAGAAGGTGCATTGTCACCGAAATGAACACCATGCCATGGATGATTTACTGTTAGCATATTTATTTTTTAGCGAATCAATTTCATACCTAAAAATGTTGCAGCTAGACCAATTAGAATACTAGCAGCTACATAAAAAAAGAATACAGCCAGTTTTTCATCTTTCAATAACCCAATTCCTTCCAGTGTAAATGCAGAAAATGTAGTAAATCCGCCACAAAGACCTGTCATTAATAATAATTTCCAATCTTCGGAATTATCCATGGATTTAAACTGTATACTCCAGATTAAACCAATCAAAAAGCAACCAATAACATTTACTGCAAAAGTACCCCATGGAAAAAGTGCAGGATAAATATTACTCGCCAATTTTTGACTCAGGTAACGAAGTATACTTCCAATTCCACCACCTAAACCGACTAGTAAAATGTTTTTAATCATTTAAGGGAATCTTTAATAATTGTTTGATTTTGCATTGTATCTCTGTCATGCAGATATAAATACTTTAGATCAACTAGCCATTGATTGTCTTTTTTAAGAATTCGTAAAGTGTCATGGTCGTTCTTAAATGAATTAGAATAAATTAAGATAGCGGTAGAATCATTTAATTCTTTTTTATTGTGAATATTGATTGAGGATGTTCTATATCTGTCTTTTGTAGTCTGATCAATTTTTTCATAACTACGTTCTGCAATGTCCATGTAGTTGATATTGAGAGAGTCGTTTAACATAAATATTCTTGCATCTTTAAATTTGCCATCTAAAGCAGCACGGATAAAATTTCTTGCAGCATCAATATCACTTTCAGATTGCATTTGTTTTTCATTGTTTTTACAAGAAACGAAAGAAATTAATGACAGGCAGCTTATCAATAATATATTTTTATACATACTGCAAAGTACAAATTTTTGTACTTTTTTTAGATTATTAATTAGTCCAATAAATTACGACATGATGCTTGTGTGCACTGAAATTTATCAAGTGAAATATATTTATTAGAATGTTTGTTGTAATGTATTTATGGCAATAAATGAAAAAAGCACTCTAAATGAGTGCTTTTTTCATAATTCGATAAATAGGTTTTAATTCGACATTTTTTTCATTTTCTCCATTGCTTCTTTTAGTTCTTTCATTTTCTCCGGGTCAACAGTTTTCATCAAACTATCTAATTTGTCAAGTCCCATTTTGAGCGAATCGCTATTCATTAGATTTTTAAACTTATCCATTGATGGGATTTCCTCTTCAGCATTATTATTTTCACTATCATCACCAAAGTCATTCATATTTTTGCCAGCTTCATTCATGCCCATTTTCATTAATGTAGCCATGCTGAAATCAACTTTCCAGTTGCCATCTACTTTTTTCAAAGGGAATGCAAATGTTCTGTCGTCTTTGCCTGGGTTAGTTACTGAAACAGTCGCATTGTCACCATCAATTACAGCATCGCCAACCTTCATATTTTTAAAATCTTCTGTTCCGTCCTTTTCTTTAACATCCCCCAGTTTATCTTTCATCGTCTCTCCCATATCCATGGCTTTCTTCATCATATCCATTGTTCCTTTACTTTCTTTGGTCGCCAATTTGGATGCACCCTCAAAATCTTTTTTGCTCATTAGTTCAAAAAAAGCAACAAGTACAGATTTAGGGTCTCCGCCAATTCCAGCGTCTTTTCCTTTGCAACCGACAAGAAAGCTAAATAATAAAATAGTGACAGATAGAATACTTAATAATTTTTTCATTTTTGTTTGGTTTTTTGGTTTGGTAAATGTAGGTGTATTTTTGTAAATCTACTTCCTGAAATGCTGTCTTTTTATAAGACGGCAGTTTTCGTTCAGAAAAATGTCATCAGTAGTTACTCCAAAGGGAATGGTATCCATTCGTACATACTTTGTTAACAGCCCATTCATTGACTGGTTAAGTGATTTAAAAACAAATTCAGAGCAGTACATCACATCGTCACTTTGAAAATTAAAGTACAGATCAAATTTTAAACCGGCGTTGAAGTATGACTTTACTATACTCCCTAATTTTTCTTCCTCCTGTTTTTTCAGGTTGTACCTATAAATGCCCAACGCATCGTTTTCTGAAGGGTTACAGAAACTATCAATCAGTTCTCTTTTTAATTTTTGGCTTGGATTATAAATTCCTCCGATTGCATGATATACGAAAATGCTGTCATGCTCTCTAGATAATATCCCACAATGAGAAAATGAGGTGTCAGTTCTATTCATGCTTCTGGCGGCTCTGCTTACGTCATCTATCCCGTTCCTGAATATGATGTCACCATTTTTTATTAATTGCTTAACACTGTCAATCTGTTGAAAATTATTTGCTAGTATTTCTTTGTTTATTTTATTATCCTTTATTTCAGTTGATTGCTTACATGCAACACAATAAAAAAGCAGGAATAAAAAGAATAATCTTCCTTTCATTCCTGCAAAATAATAAAACTTTAGTAGTGTTAAGTAGACGGTTTATCTTTCTTAATTATTGAAGGTGTTTGCCTGTTTTCAAATTCAATCTCTTCCCTTTCCTGTTCTTTATTATAAGCTTTGATAATTGCTTTTACCAAACGATGGCGTACTACATCTTCTTCGTCGAGTTCAATATGAGCAATACCATCAATATTTCTTAAAATCCGTGCAGCCATTGCTAAACCACTTCGTTGGTTTCTCGGAAGATCTACTTGAGTCATATCACCAGTAATTATGGCTTTTGCATTTGCTCCAATTCTTGTTAGAAACATTTTTAATTGTAGTTCTGTCGCATTTTGAGCTTCGTCCAAAATGATATATGCATTGTCTAAAGTACGTCCCCGCATATATGCAAGGGGTGCAATTTCAATGGTTCTGGTAGTCATATAATAGCCTAGTTTGTCGGCAGGAATCATGTCATCTAGGGCATCATATAATGGACGCAGGTAGGGGTCTATTTTTTCCTTTAGATCTCCCGGAAGAAATCCTAAACTTTCACCAGCTTCAACAGCAGGTCTTGTTAAAATAATCTTTTTTACTTGTTTGTTTTTTAATGCTCTTACTGCCAGAGCGACAGCGGTATAAGTTTTACCTGTACCAGCAGGTCCAATAGCAAATACAACATCGTTCTTTTCAGACTCCTGCACTAGTTTTTTCTGATTGGCCGTTCTGGCTCTAACTGATTTTCCATTGGGGCCAAATACTAAAACTTCGTTTGGATTCTTTTCTTTAAAATGGTCAATAACTTCAGCATCATCTCCACCAAGTACTTGTTCGAAATAATTATGACTCATATGGCCATTTCTTTCGAGGTAGGATACAATAAGAGAAATTTTTTCTCTTGCTGTTTCAATCTGCTCAGGTGCGCCACTAAGTTTTAGCTGAGTGCCACGAGAGAGAATCTTTAAGAGAGGAAATTTCTTTTTGAGGATGTCGAGTTTGCCGTTGTTTACACCAAAAAATTCAATAGGGTTTACTGTTTCAAGGTTGATGATAGTGTCTGTCAAATCACATCGTTTTAATGGCAGGCTTCATTCATAAGGCGGGAAGCGGAACCATGTAATCAAAAGCCGGCGAAGAGTAGTACCGGATTTATTTGCGTCTTCTGATCATTTTCAGAAGCTTACCCTTCTTATCCAAATATAACTTATGAAAGTTATTACTTCCTAAAGTTACTTATTCACAGATGTGAATACAAATTCCGAAATATAAGGTTCAGTTAATAGTTTTTTTTGTATAGAGAATATTTTTAAATGATTTTGTGTTGATTTATTTTTAAATTGTGCTACACTAAAACCAACCATCATGGAATATTATGACATTCAAATCCCCACCGGAGTAATTCTTTTTTTTGTTGCTTTCTGGATTTTTTTAATTGCTGCCCAATGGAAAGTATTTGAAAAAGCAGGACAACCTGGATGGGCTTGCATCATTCCTATTTACAATATTTATATTATGACTAAAATTGGAGGAAAACCTGGATATTGGGTTCTATTACTTCTGGTTCCTATTGTAAATCTAGTTATCATAATATGGTTGATCAATATGATTTCAAAAAGTTTTGGTAAGGATGAGGGTTTTACAGCAGGATTAATTCTTCTAGGTTTTATCTTTTGGCCAATACTGGGTTTTGGAAGTGCTAAATATCTTGGTCCTTTTGGCGATAAGGCTGCATTTGCGGCTCGTCAGGGAAAAGATCAGTTTGATTTTGAGAATAAGCAACATTAAAAATTGGGTTTCTTCAGTATAATAGTTAGCGGACCGTGATTTGTCTTGGTTCGCTTTTTTACTTTGAAGTGCCTGATATTAATCAGTTGTGCTGTTAGCCATTGTCATAAAAGGTCAATTGAATCAAGCTAACTTTACTGTATGAAACAGGAAATAAAACCAATTAAAAGGAGTGAGCAGTTAGCACCATTAAGCAGAGAACATCATGATGGACTTTTGTTTGCATGGAAAATTAAACAAGGCTTAGAGAATAAGACTTCTTTAGAACTCCTTAGGAAATTTACAATGTGGTATTGGAAAAGTCACATCAAACCACATTTTTTTCAAGAGGAAAGGATATTACTTCCATACATGCCTGAAGGCAACGATTTGGCAATACAACTAAAAGAGGAGCATGACCATATCAGGGAATTAATTCTTGAAATTGACGATCAACCAGATCCTCATAGTTTGAAAATTTTATGTGACCTGTTGAATAAACATATCCGATTCGAAGAAAGGGAATTATTTAAATACCTCGAAGAATTACTTTCAAAAGAGCAGTTAGATATAGTTTTTAATGAGATAGAAAAACATCCTGTTATTTGTGATACAGAATGGACAGAAGAGTTTTGGGTTAAGAAGAACTAGAATTCTTTCTTCAATTCTTTAATATCATTTTTCAAAGCTGTTATGCTGTTGGGGTCAAGTCCATTATAAATCCCACGAATATGTCTTTGCTTATCGATCAAAACAAAGTTTTCAGTATGTAAGAAAACAGTGCTGTCGCTTTTAACACCAAGATCTTCTTCAACAAAATAATATCTACGTCCAAGATCATAAATGTCTGACCTGTTTCCGGTCAATAGTTTCCATTTTTTAAAATCTATTTCGTTATCACTTGCATACTTTTTTAGTATAGGTACACTATCCTTTTCAGGGGTTACGCTATGTGAAATCAGCAATATATCATTGTCATGTAAAAATTCTTTTTGCAAATCACTCATACTTGTTGCCAGCTTCGGGCAAATACCCGGGCAAGAGGTAAAGAAAAAATCGGCCACACATATTTTGCCATCAAGATTTTTTTCTGAGAATGTATTTCCTTCCTGATCTGTAAGATTGAAATTTCTGATAGCATGAAAGCTATTTGCATCCTTCATCTCCCATTTGGGAGTAAAATCTGCGGTATCATAATAAGGTAGTTTTCGAATGGCTTCTTTACATGAAAAAAGAGTAAAACATAATAATATAAAAACGGCAATTCTCATTGATCTGTTGCTTTAAATTTTTCCTTCTCCAGTGTAAAACAAAGGTTTGATTTTTGTAATCCATACCGAAACCCGTCTTTTGCTTCATAATTGATATATACTTTACCGTTTTCCCGCCAGGCTTGCTGCAGGCCATGCTCCCGGTCATTTTTAAAATTCAAAAAAGCATAAGGCGTACCACTTTTATACCATTGTTTGCTACTTCCTTCTCTTCTATCATCCAGATAATTGAATTCAAATTTCATTTTTCCGTTTTCCCAATAACCTGTTTGTTTGCCTACACTTTTATTTTTACGGTACATACGTATTTCATGGATTTTTCCGTCTGTATAATAGCTGACTGACCTGCCATGCAACATGCCGTCAAGTATTCCACCAACTGAAATTCCTCCATTGTCCAGGTTCAACTTTTTAATAAATCCTGAATACAACTTTTCATCAAAATAATAAAGGCCATTATTCAGCTTTAATGCATTATGTGTGGATGTAATTGTGTCAATAGGGATACCGCTTGTATCTATATAGAAATCAGTAGACGTTAATGGTTGGTCTTCTATAGTTTTATTATTGCGGGTACAACTTACCACGGCAACAAAAAATATAAATAAACTAGTTAGTAAATGTTCCTTTTGTACCATGATAACTCCCTGCTTTTAACACATAAAATCTGCTTCCCATGTACGCAGTATTTGCAGCATGGTAATGATAAATAGCTGTTGAAAAATCTGCTGTAATTCCAACATGACCTCCATTTGCATCTAAATTTGAAGGATAAGAACCATCGTTGTCTTTCCTGGCATAAATAGGAAACCCATCTCTTAAAAATCCAATCAGGTTGGCATTATCGTTGCCAATAAAGTCGCCTGTAAAATGATAATGATAACTATTGCCTGGACCGGGGTGTGCTCCGGCTCTATCAAATGATTTCAATACATTGGCATCTACTGGAACATTACCACCTTCTCTGTCGTTATAAATTGCAACACCGTTTAATGCCATTCCTATTGGACCTAATGAAGTAGCTTCTTTTGAAGTCGCTTCTGCCGGGTTTGTTGGAATCGTCATTGCATAATTTTGAACGCCTATATTTCCAGGATTGGTATTTTGTCCAGCAATCTGTGCTTCATACAAAGCATGGCCAGCCAACCAGTATGGTGATACATGATCAGGTGTTCCATTGGAACGCATTGTAATGGTGCTGCCACTTACAGCTACAGTAACAGCTGATTTATATTTTGCCGTTACTACAGTGGTAATGGAAACTGCCCCACCAGTATTACCAGTTCCTCCACCTGAATTATCATTACTATTATTTTTTTTACAACCGATGGCTGTAATAATTGCAAAAGTTGTACAAATAAGAATTGCTCCAAGGGCTAACTTCATAAATTTTGTTTTTTAGATTATTATTTGTTTATAAATACGACGAAAATTGGTTAATCCCTCGGTGGTGGTCCTTCTTTTTTTCCAGGGGCAAAAAAACGAGCTAGTTCTTTAGTTAATTCATTAAAATCATTTAACTGGCCGGGCTTACATATTTTTTTAAGCGCTGCAAAATGTTCGTAGTGAATTATTTCAATTTGTTTTTGAAAAGTACCCAAAGTAGCAACCAATGAATCCCTGCCAATTAAACTTGTAGTAGCTAGTGACCGGTAAAGATTATTTTTTGCTATCCGTATACTATCATCCAGTTGTTGTATTGCTGCTTGATGTTCTTTTATTAAATCATCATACTGTGCAATCTGTTCTTTATCAAAATGTAACCGGTCGGCAATTATTTTTTTAGGTCTTTCTCTCATACCGGGAGGTCTTCTCTCCATACCCATTGGCGGGTTGCTGTCAGTTGGTTTTTTTTTCATCATCAGGTAACCAATAATGCCAATATTGACAACTAACAATCCGATTACTGCAATCGTTAATAATTTTATTTTACTCATAGTATAGGTTATTAGATGATGAAAGATGCATGGATTTCACCACATTTTCAATACCTGGTTCAGTGCTTTTCGTTTCAGATGATTTTAGAACAATTGAAAGATTAAGTGCTAGAATAAAAATAGCTGTGCCAGCAAATGCCCATTTCCATTTTACCGGAGCCGGAGTCTCTTGCAATGACTGTATGTGTTGCTTTATTCTTGTAAGCAAAAAAGGAGGTACTGCTACTTCTTTAATTTCTTTTAACCTGTCCAGTTTTTTATCAATATTCATAATCTTGTAATAGTTTATACGATGAATCATTTATAATCCTTCGGTTTCTGTTAATTTTTTTTGAATTGTTTGTTTGGCCCGCTGAATCAGCGATTCTACAGCTTTTAAAGATGTATTCATTATTTCAGCAACTTCTTTTTGTGATCTATCTTCAATTTTACTTAAAATGATGGCTGTTTTCTGATTTTCAGGTAATGCATATATGATTAAAAGCAAGTTTTTAAGGCCTTCTTTGTCTTCGGTTACTATACCCGGATGATTGATTTGTAAAGCTGAATCAATAGGTTCATTAGTTTCAGGATGAAATAGTGCACTAATAAAGCCAAATCGTTTTTTTGTTTTTTTTGCTTTCAGGAAATCGAGGCTGTGGTTAATGGCAATGCGACAAATCCATGTTTTTAAAGAGGCTGACGAAGCATCATATTGAGCATATCGCTGATGAACTTTTACAAATACTTCTTGGGTGATATCAGCTGCATCTTCAGGATTGAGTACATAATGTAAACACATGTTGAACACAAGGTTTTTGTATTCATTGTATATTGATTCAAATTGTTGGTCGCTTAGCATTAAGTATCGGTGAAGATAAATGTATATCAACAATCAGTAATTGATTGAACAACAGACTTGCAATATTTAGATACGTTTAATCATACATACACTGTTCTCCGTATTTTCATAGGGAGGATAATTATTTATAATTGTATAGCCAGCTTTTTCATACAACCTGAT
>JAHEMM010000063.1 GCA_024643655.1 Chitinophagaceae bacterium
CCATTTGTAGCAGAAGTTATCACTGACAAATCGCTTTGAAAGTTGGTGCAACCATATGAGTTAGGTCCATTATTCCAAAGGGTAAGGTTTTGGTAATAGCCAACTCCCATTATTGGAGCCCAGCCTATTTCGCCTGTTCCACTACCAGTGTGGTAGTCTGATATTTTTGCACAGGTTACAGGATCATATCTTGATTGATGGTACAAGCCTAAAGTGTGTCCTGCTTCATGTGAAGCAGCTTCAGAAATGTATTTTATATTATTCAGCAAAGTGCTAAACACAAAACAGGGGGTATTGTCGCCCCATGTATAAGATCCAACAAATGCCACACCACCTGCAGAACCATACCATTCCCAACTACTAGTCAATATAACTCTCATACGTTTGGTAGCCGGAGCTGCTAAATACTTTGCCTCTTCGGTAGTAACATTTATATTAAATGGTCTGTAGTCTTCTGAAACACGGTTAAAGACATCGGTTATTTGGGTATTAGTTAATGTAGATGACCCCATTACCATAGGTGATGCAGTATAATTCCATGCATTACCCACAGGTAAAGTATGTCCATCAAAGTCGAGCAGTATTACTGCAGAAGCAGTTGGGTAACTATTTAATATAGGTACCTGTGCTTTTGTAGTTATAGCACCGCATAATGCAAGAGCTATAAAAAAGGTGGATAAAAAGTTTTTCATGATGAAGGATGATTTTAATTTTTCAATAGGTACAAATGATTGGGACGGAATTAAAAACGGGACAGTTATTCATTTATAAGGTCATAAAAATTTTTCTTGACAAGTACATAACCTTCTTTATCTTTTTCTAATGAATAAAGGTCGCCGAACTTTAAATTGATAATTCTGCCGTTATAAGTAACAGAACCATCAGTTTCAATAATTTTTGAAATGGTGAACCCAGATCCATTAAAATTGGAAGATCGGATTACCACATTTTGTTGCTTTTCATTATTTGTTAAAGAATTGGCGATTACTTGCCCTTCAATCCTAAGTGTAGAAGGATCTTCAGAAATCCCTATTCCAACTTCTACCCCTATAGTAGAATTGAAAAGTGAGGAGATACTGTTGATGTTTACAGGGATTCTTGCTGGCAAGTTGTCGAATTGCCTTGGTTTGTTGTAATCAGGTTCGTTTACTGGTGGTCGAGTCTCAGTTTGTGCAAAGGCACATAAACTAATAATCGAAAAGCATACGCATACTGCGCAGTTACGAAGGTTTTTCATTTTAATTAATTTAATTGGACAAAGGATATTGTTCAACAATCCTTTTTAGGGATTGTAGCTTTCAAGTGGTACGGTGATACAAGGTTTGTGAAAGTTTTACATTCTTCCAAGCATTGTAATCGATAATAAAAAAGATAGAGTGGTAGTACTTTTCCGTAATCGTAAAGATGCTATATGTAACTGTGGTGAATTACTATTCAGAATTGATTAGTACTTAACATAACGAGAGTACAAGCGTCAAGGGTTTTCACTCCTTTTTCCTTTGCAAGATTGGCGAATGTAGGGTTTTCGGCTCCTGGATTGAAAATAATCCGGTTGGGTTTTAACGATAAAATGTAATCGTAATATTCCGATTGGTGTTTTGGATTCAAATAAAGGGTCACCGTATCTATATCTTTAAAATTTTCTTGTTCTTTTATCACGACTACGTCTGCAACTTTTGTATCTTTTTTACCAATAGCTACAACTGGATGATTATGGCTTCTTAGCCGATGTATTGCTAAGTAGCTATACCTGGATGGATTATCTGATGCTCCCAAAACTAAAGTTTTCTTTATGCTCATATTATAAATCTAAAACTTTAAGTGTTGATTTATTATTTCTTTATATATTATTTAAACATTTTCATCAGAGAACTTATAAACCAACTTTCTTCTGCTCTGATCATAGTGTCCAATGTCTTATCCGCTTGTTTTCCCAATTTCTTTATACTACTAATTGTATCTATAAATGACTTAATATTTTTATCTCTTTTATCGCCTTCAACTTCTTCTAACCTATCTAGTAATTGCAGCATTGGCTCAAGTTCTCTTTTTTTTCTTTCCTTAACTATCATTTTTACAACTTTCCAGATATCTTTTTCAGCTAAGAAAAAGTCTTTTCGCTCACCTGGTAATATAACTCTGTCTACAAGCCCCCAGTTTATTAGTTCTCTGATATTCATATTGGTATTACCACGACTAATATTTAACTCTTCCATTATGTCATCCTGTGTAATCGGATCAGAACAAATGAGGAGCAAAGCATGAATTTGTGCCATGGTTCTGTTAATTCCCCAATGGGTTCCAAAGGCACCCCAGCTACTTATGAATTGTTGTTTGGCTTCTATCAGTTTCATCCAACAAAGATATTATCACTTATTTAATTTTCAAAAAATATTGAAAATTAAAAATTTCTTTAAGAAAAAAAAGCTACCCGTGTGAGTAGCTTTCTGAAATATAAAATTTATACTTTTTTATAACAACATTGTTATAGGATTTTCCAGGTACTTTTTAAATGTTTGAAGAAAAGCTGCTCCAGAAGCGCCATCAACACTACGATGATCACAACTCATAGTAACCTTCATTACATTACTTACACCAAAACTATCTCCTTTTCTGACTACAATCTCTTTAATTCTTCCAACAGCCATAATACAGCTATCCGGGGGATTGATGATTGCAGTAAATTCATCAATATCCATCATGCCAAGATTTGAAATTGTAAATGTGTTACCAGAAAATTCGTTGGGCTGTAATTTTTTATTTTTTGCTTTACCTGCAAGCTCTTTACTTTCTGCTGCAATTTGTGGTAATGTTTTTTGATCTGCAAATCTAACAACAGGTACGATAAGTCCGTCTTCAATTGCTACGGCAATACCAATATGTATATGGTTGTATCTTCTAATTTTATCACCCATCCAGGATGAATTTACAGCAGGATGTTGACGCAATGCTAAAGCTGTTGCTTTTACTACCATGTCATTAAAGCTAATCTTTGCCGGGCTTATTTCATTTAGCTGAACCCTTGCAGCCATAGCATTGTCCATATTGATTTCCATCGTAAGATAGAAATGTGGTGCACTGAATTTGCTTTCTCCTAAGCGCTTTGCAATTACATTACGCATTTGAGAATTTGGAATATCTGTAAAACCTTCTTCTGTGCTGCCGGTATATACTGGTGCAGATGCAGTCGCTGTTACACTTGGAGCAGAAGATTTGTTGGCAGACTCACTTTTATAATTGTCAACGTCCGACTTGGTAATTCTTCCGCCGTCTCCGCTTCCATTTATAGCTGAGAGATTTACTCCTTTTTCTGCTGCTAATTTTTTAGCCAGTGGAGATGCTTTTATGCGTCCATTTTCGGAAGTAGATGATCCTGAGGGTTTTTCAACTGTATCGTTTACTTGTGCATGATCGTTTGCAGCAGCCGGTATAGCTTCTTTTATTTCAGATGTGGCAGCTTGGGCTCCACCATTTTTTGTAGCTGCAATAATGGCGTTAATATCTACTTTACCTTCTTCACCAATAACACAAAGAAGGCCATTCACCGGAATTTTTTCTCCTTGCTGAGCTCCGATATGGAGTAAAGTGCCATTTTTATAACTTTCAAGCTCCAACGTAGCTTTATCAGTTTCTATATCAGCCAACACTTCGCCTTTCTTAACTGTATCTCCTATATTTTTATGCCATGCTGCAATCACTCCTTCTTCCATGGTGTCGCTTAATCTTGGCATAAGCACTACTTCATCCATTTTAGAAATATCAATTGAAGTTTGTTGCTCATTAGTAATTGACGGTTCTTTTTTTGCTACTGGTTCTGCTTGCTGGGTGGAATGTTCCGGTTTTGATGATATCAAAGATGAAATATCTTCTCCATCATTTCCAACAATAGCTAACAACTCATCAACCTGTATTTTGGCTCCTTTTTCACCACCAAGATGTAATAAAGTCCCATCTTTATAACTTTCCAGTTCCATTGTAGCTTTATCAGTCTCGATTTCTGCTAAAAGGTCTCCCTTCTTTACTTTTTCTCCCACTTTTTTATGCCATGATGCAATCACACCTTCTGTCATTGTATCGCTTAATCGGGGCATTAATATTTTTTCGGCCATAAGGCGTTGAATTTTTGCCGAAATTAAGGTAAAACGGGGAAACCTGTATGTATATGAGGTCAAATCAATGACTCGAATTGTCCTTCATTTCTTCAACTATTTGTTTGATTCCGTTTTCATAAGACGTTATTGAGAAGTCTGGAAACCTTTTTTTGAATTTTGAGCTATCAAAAATATAATCCTGTTCAAATTGGTATAGCATTTCTACCATTTCTTTTCCGTAAGGATTAAACAGACCAAATAATTGAATCATCCATTTTTTTAGTACAGTATATTTTAACTCTTTTCCATAATACCTGGAGGATAGATTAACTATTTCTTTACCGGTTATCGGATCAGTTATACAAGGTAAATGCCAGGTTTGATTATAGGCATCAATAGTATTTCCAAGCAAAGCAGTCGCTTTACCAGCATCAGGCGTATAAATTAAAGTTCTTAGGTTCTTATCACTGATTGCTAATTGAAGTTTTTTATCTTTCTTAATATTGTCAAATACCATAGCATTGATAATACTAAGTGTCTTGGGTGGACCATAAAATTCAGGTGCTCTGGCAATCAAAGCAGTCAATTCGCCATTATCTATTTCCTTTTGTAACATATTTACGATTTCTGTTCTTACAACTCCTTTTACACTTAAAGGATTAAATGGGCTTTCTTCTGTAAGTGGATTAGATGAAGGACCATACATATAAATATTATCAAAGAAAACAAGTTTAGCATTATGTTTTTTGCAGGCAGCTATTACATTTTGCATTAAAATTGGCCATTGTTCTTTCCATATTTTTTTAGAATATGGTAGACCGACAGTGAGATAAACAATTGAAGATCCCAAAACAGCTTCATCTACTTCCGATTCTATTAATAGATTAGCACTTACTAATTGATCATTATCATTAACTTTTTTTGGATTTCTACTAACAAGGCGAATTTCATCTGTAAAAGCAGGAAGTTCCTTTGCCAGATAATTTCCAATAACACCACCGGCGCCTAATATTGTTTGCATAAAATAATTTTAGTAGTCCAGATCTAATTTCAATCTTTCTTTTAATTCCCAAACTAAAGGATATAGTTCGGTCATTTTTTGAAACTGTTCTTTTGAGGAAAGAGTAAGTTCGATTTCAGGTCTGTTTTCTGCCGATTCTTCAATTATTACACTAAACTGGAGTAATTTGTTTTGTAATTTTTCCTGCAAAAAAGCAAAGACATGATTTCTATCTTGTTCAATAAATTGCTTTTCTATTGAATTAGCAGTTATAACTTCAAAAGTGTTTTCATCGATAATTCTTAATGTTGCCAATTCGAAAGGTTGAGCGGCGGGATTCTTAGCTTCTTTTAATTTTATTACATATTCTGCCCAGGCTTTTACCAGGTCATCTTTAATTAAAGTATGGTTGATACTACCATTTCCGTTTCCATTATTTCCATTTGATTTGTATTGTTTTCTGATTTTGTCGAGTGCAGAAATTTTAGATCCTGTGGCAGGTTGTTTGTATTCAGTCGTATCTTCTTTTATAATATTTTTTTCAGCAGCTGTTGTCTCAATAATAAGTTTTGCTCCTGATGTAGCAGGAATTTTTGTTGAAGCAATAGCTTTTTCAGCAGGTTGTTTTAATGCAAATGGTTTTATCTGGCGAAAAGCCATTGACTTTGCGGGTTCAACTACTTTTTTTTTACTAAGCGACAATCCTTCAGTTGTAATCTGAATTGCTTGTTGTAAGTAGCAAAGCTTAATTAACGCCAGTTCTACATGCAAGCGTTTATTTCTTGCACTTTTATAATTTATTTCTGCATTATTAAGAACATTCAATGCACTTATTATTAAACCGGCATCAACTTCTTTTGCTGTTGAAATATATTTTTCTTTAAAACTTTCAACAACATCTAATAACAAAGCAGCTTTTTCATCTTTACAAACCAACAGATTTCTAATAAATTCTGCAAAGCCATTTAAAACTAAATCTCCTTCAAATCCTTTTCTGTTTATATCATCATATTGTAACAATGCTCCAGACAAATCTTGTTGTTGCATACATTCCAGCAATTTGAAATAACATTCTGCATCCAATATATTTAAGTGCTCTAATGTATTGGCATAATTGAGTTCGCCATTTGTGAAACTTACTATCTTATCAAGAATACTTAAAGCATCTCTTAAGCAACCTTCACTTTTTTGTGCAATCACTTGTAATGCAGCCTGCTCTGCTTTTATTTCTTCTTTTTTACAGATTTCTTCTAAGTGTTGTACTGTATCATGAGTTGTGATTCTTTTAAAATCAAAAATCTGACATCGGCTTAATATAGTTGGAAGGATCTTGTGTTTTTCAGTCGTTGCAAGAATAAAAATCGCATAAGGCGGTGGTTCTTCCAGTGTTTTCAAAAATGCATTAAAGGCAGAAGAGCTTAACATGTGAACCTCATCAATTACATATACTTTGTATTTTCCAGATTGAGGAACAAAGCGAACCTGAGTGACGAGCTCCCGTATATCATCTACAGAGTTATTGGATGCCCCATCTAATTCAAAATAGTTCATGGATGCACCGCTATTGTATGATGTACAACTTGAACATTTGTCACAAGCTTCTCCCTCTTTGGTGGGTTTTTCGCAGTTGATGGTTTTGGCTAATATTCTTGCGCAGGTGGTTTTGCCAACACCTCTTGGTCCGCAAAATAAAAAAGCATGAGCCAATTGCTGGTGTTTGATTGCATTCTTTAGCGTAGTTGTAATATGCGATTGACCTACGACAGTATCGAAAGTTTGAGGTCTGTATTTCCGTGCCGAAACGATAAATTTTTCCATAACTACATGTGCTGATTTCTCATTGATGTGCTAAAGCAAATGTAAGCATTCAGGTGCGTTTTAGGTTTAGAACAAGTATGCTATCACTAAAAACTTGTTAACAACTAAACTGGTTACTAAAGCAAGATAGGGTGAGGTTTAAATTCCTTTGTTCTATCAAAAAGATAACGATAGGTTATTAATCTTCTGCTTCTATACGTATCGCCAAAAGTTTCTACGACATTGATCATTTTTGGATTAAATTCACCGATCCATTGCATTTCATAATCAGTATATTTATTCATTGGTTGAATAACCATTTTTGATTCATTAATAATATAGGCATCTACACCCATCCCTTGAAATTCCGGCACAATTCCAAAAACTAATCCGGTAAAGCGAAAGTTCTTTTTTGTTTTCTTGATCCAAAGAAATTTTAATTTATGCAGCAGGTCAAATTTACCATTCAGGTATTTGAACCATTGGTTTAGATCCGGAAGATTTATAAAAATGGCAATCGGTTCCTTTTTATGATACACATACCAGATTATTTTTTCATCCATCACTGGTTTCATTTTTTTGAACATCATCAAAACCTGATCTTTTTTTAATTCTTTTAATCCGCCATGACCTGCCCAGGCTTTGTTGTAAACGATAACAAAATCTGTTGCGAATTTTTCTAATTTATTTTTATCAATATAGCTTGATGAAAAATCCGGATCTGCAGCAAGTTTGGCATGACGTTCAAGAATTTTTTCACTGAGTTCTTTTCTTGGGTCTAGTCCATAACAGGATTGCCCGTAAAATTCTTTAAAGCCATATTTTTCAAAAAGTATTTTATAATATGGTTGAGCATAATTCATACAGTATAGTGGTGGTTGAAAACCTTCTACAATCAAACCCCACCAGCGGTCTCTTTCACCAAAATTGATTGGGCCATCCATAGCCTGCATTCCTTTTTGGATTAACCAATGTTTGGCTACATCGAATAACATATCAGTAGCTGCCTGATCATTGATACAATCAAAAAAACCCACACCTCCTGTAGGCACTTCATCGCCTTTATTTTTATATTTTTTATTAATGAAAGCAGCAATTCGCCCTATAAGTTTACCGTCACTGTCTTTAAGTATCCACCTTGTTGCTTCTCCAAACCGGAATGCCTTGTTTTTTTTAGGATCGAATACCTCATTTACATCTTTATCTAACGGACGGATGTAATTTGGGTTCTCTCTATTTATATGGACATTGACTAGAATAAATTCTTTGGCAAGTTGTGGAGAAGTGACTTCAATCAGTTGCATACTGCAAATAACGATAAATTAAGTAATTGAAGATTATTGAACTCAGATTAGTCGTAATTGAAGCATAAAATATGCCTTCATCCACCAGTTTTCCACGATAATTTATTTTCTTGTTTCATATTTCATAATTATGCCTTACACCCTTACCTTTGCGGCCTGAAAATAACCCTCTCAATAAACACTTTATATGGCAAATGTTGGTAAAGTTAAACAGGTAATCGGTGCAGTAATTGACGTTCAATTCCAAGGTCAGCTTCCCGAAATCTATAACTCATTGGAACTGAAGAAAGAAAACGGCGATACTTTGGTATTGGAAGTACAGCAGCATCTTGGAGAAGATAGTGTACGTACGATTGCAATGGATGGTACTGAAGGTATTGTTCGTGGTACAGAAGTAATTGACACAGGAATTCCGATTGCTATGCCTGTTGGCGATGCAATTAAAGGACGTTTATTTAATGTAACCGGCGATCCTATTGATGGTTTGCCTGCAGTTAGCAAAGTTGGCGGACGTCCTATACATGCTCAGCCACCGGCATTTGAGAACCTGAGTACGGCGAGTGAAGTGCTTTTTACTGGTATTAAAGTTATTGACCTTATTGAGCCGTATGCAAAAGGTGGTAAGATAGGATTGTTTGGTGGTGCCGGTGTGGGTAAAACAGTTTTGATTCAGGAATTGATCAACAATATCGCAAAAGCATATGCTGGTGTATCTGTATTTGCCGGTGTGGGAGAAAGAACCAGAGAGGGAAATGACCTGATGAGAGAGATGATTGAAGCAGGTATTATGAAATATGGTGATGCTTTTAAACACAGCATGGAAGAAGGTGGTTGGGATTTGAGTAAAGTGGATATGAACGAATTGCAGGATTCAAAGGCAACATTTGTTTTCGGTCAGATGAACGAACCCCCTGGAGCAAGAGCAAGGGTGGCATTATCTGGTTTAACAATTGCAGAGTATTACCGTGACGGTGATGGTACTGGTAAAGGCCGTGACATCTTGTTCTTCGTTGATAATATCTTCCGTTTCACACAAGCTGGTTCTGAAGTATCGGCCTTATTAGGTCGTATGCCATCAGCGGTGGGTTATCAGCCTACGTTGGCAACTGAAATGGGAGTGATGCAGGAAAGAATTACTTCAACTAAAAATGGTTCTATCACTTCTGTACAGGCTGTTTATGTTCCTGCAGATGACTTGACTGACCCTGCTCCTGCAACAACTTTTGCTCACTTAGATGCAACAACGGTATTGAGCCGTAAGATTGCTGACTTAGGTATCTATCCTGCGGTGGATCCATTGGATTCAACATCTCGAATTTTGACTCCACAGGTAGTAGGTGATGCACATTATAAATGTGCTAATGATGTAAAATTAATGTTACAGCGTTATAAAGAATTGCAGGATATCATTGCCATTCTTGGTTTGGATGAATTGAGTGATGAAGATAAATTGGTGGTGAGCCGTGCAAGAAAAGTTCAACGTTTCCTTTCTCAACCATTTCACGTTGCAGAAGCATTTACTGGCTTAAAAGGTGTGTTAGTACCAATTGAGGAAACTATTCGTGGATTCAATATGATCATGGATGGCGAAGTAGATGAATACCCTGAAGCGGCATTCAATTTGGTTGGAAGTATTGATGATGCAATAGAGAAAGGTAAAAAATTAATGGCGGCGAGTAAATAAGCAAAAAAGTTTATGAATTTAGAAATATTAACACCAGAAAAGAAAATTTACAGTGGCGAAGTGTATGGTGTTCAAATGCCGGGAATCAGTGGGTCGTTTGAAGTGCTTGATAAACATGCCCCTCTTGTAAGTGGATTGAAGGCTGGTCGTTTAAAAATATTAAAGGATAAACAAAATCATATTTCAAACTTTGATATTCAGGGAGGATTTGTAGAGGTACTGAATAATAAAGTGATCGTATTAGTGGAAGGTGCCACGCCTGTGGAATAACTAGCAGGTCCGGGATTGTGAAAACAAAATTTAGCCCTTTTCTTTTGAAAAGGGCTTTTTTGTGTATTAATTTCTTTGCGTTCTTCTTTTTAATTCCTGTTCTGCATAAGAAAAAACCTTTTTCATCAAATCTGTTTTTCTCAATTCATACTTTGTTCTTATCTGCGTTTCTTCATTAGCAACCATTACAAACATCAGGTCAATTACTCTTGCAGAAATAAAATCTGTCAGGCTGTTTTCAAGTGGTTTATTAATAAAAGGAATCTTGTTGTAAACATTTGTTATGCCTGCCCATTCTTTATCTGCACCTTCAATTTTGATTGTACTATCAACAATAGGGCGAAAGGCTGTCATTAGTCCGGGCTTCATTTCCGCTTTAAAATAATCAGTGGCGGCATGTGTATTATCGGTTATTAAAATATTGGCAGCATCTTTAATGCTCATATTTTTTATAGCATCGAAAAAAAGTGGTTTGGCAACACCCACAGCAGAGGACATAGCACTCGTAAACTTTCCTGTTACCTGATTAATAATTTTATCAAAGCCAAGATCCCGCAATGTACTTTCTATTTTTGCTGCTTCTCCAGGAAATACAAACCGTACTAATGGATTTCCATTCGGATCAGCAAATGCATTTGCCCATTTGAATAATCCCTGCGATAATGCATCTTTTAATCCCAACGCCATTTCCAGCTCAGAAGGAACCAAACCTAATTTTTTTAATGTGTTGCAGCCTGGCAGAATAAGTAATAAAGAAAGTAGGGGGATGATGAGTAGTTTTCTCATTAAATTATTTTTTAATAGATGGAAATGAAAACAAAATCGTTGTATACTAATTCAGTTGCGGATCAATTGGAAAATTAATCATCATTTCATATTCCCCGCCGAGATGCTTTAAGGAATCCTTCCAAATCTCATTGTAATCTTTATGAAAAATAAGCTGTCTGTTTGCTTTTACAGTTAGCCATGTTTTTTCATTTAGTTCTTCAGCTAACTGATTTTCTGTCCAACCGGAGTAGCCGATATAAAATCGAATTTTATCGGTATCAAAGTTTCCTTTTTTGATGAAGCTTACCACAGCATCAAAATCACCACCCCAATAAACTCCTTTAATCACTTCTTGGCCCCCTGGAATTTCTTCAGGATACTGATGCACAAAATGAATTGAATCTATTTGTACCGGACCGCCATAATAAACAGGTATTTTCTGTCCTTCTAATTCTGGGATTAATTCATCCAATGTATTTTCATATTGGCGATTTAATACAAAGCCAAAGCTGCCCTCTTCTTTATGCTCACACAAAAAAACTACAGTTCTTAAAAAATTGGGGTCTTGAAGAAAGGGGTCAGCAATTAATAATATGCCGGGTGCCAACTTAATCATTGTTCAATTTAAGATATAAATTCTTTTTTAAAAACTCTTGTTGAAGAATCGTTTTACTAAATTGAAGAAATTTAATCAGCTATAGCACTGCATATTCCAAAAACCTAGTTAAAATATTGTTTCATAATCAATTTGTAGGAGGGAAAGCTATGAAGTAAATGTACTTTTACAGCGACGCTCAATAATTAAAAACCAGTATCTTAGAATATTATACTTACAATTTGTGAAAAAGACATTTACTATTATTACCGTACTAATAAGCCTTTCTCTAATAGGCATTATTGCTATTCAGATTTCGTGGATAAAAAACATGATGTTGTTAAGAGAAGAGCAGATAAAAGAAAAAGTAGAAAAGGCTATCGAGGACGTTGGTAACGAATTAGCAGAACATAAAGGGAGTTATAGTGTTAAGGGAAAAAAAAATATTCTGTCAGATAATTTTTCTTTGAATTTGTTCAAGCCCAGTACAGTTAGTCAGCAATTTAGTACTGAAGAAATTAAAATTAAAATAGCAAAATCATTTTCCGGCAAGGGGTTAAAAGATGTAGCATTTGAATTTGGAATAGCGGCATTTGAAATTAACGGAATAGAAAATAGTTTTAACAGGATTTCAGAAAATTTTGCTGCTTTTTATGCAGATACAACTAATAATAAAGCATATTATCATAATCTTGTTTCTCCAAGTGGATCTGCTGGTGAAAACCTCTCTCCAGATGAAGTTTTAATTGTAATGATTCCCAAAAAAAATAATTTTGTATTACAATCTTTGATGGGAAGAATAATAACCTCTGTTCTTTTTACACTCATCATATTAGCGGCATTTTATCTTACCGTCCGAACATTACTTAGACAAAAGAAATTAGGCGAAATTAAAAATGATTTTATTAATAATATGACGCATGAATTTAAAACGCCAATTGCCACTATTTCTTTGGCAGTAGATGCGATGCGTAATGAAAAAGTGATTAATGACCGGGATAAAATGGGTTATTTCAGCAGTATTATCAAAGAAGAGAATCAACGGATGAATCGTCAGGTGGAAACAATTTTAAAAGCCTCCCAACTTGAAAGACAGGAAGTAGATCTGTCTCTTGAATCTGTACATGTTCACGATGTAATTCATGATGTAGTAGATAATTTCAACTTGCAGCTTGAAGATAAAAATGGAAAAGTGGAGTTGATGTTGAATGCGAAGAATGACCTTATTGAAGCTGATGAAATTCATTTATTGAATCTTATTAATAATCTGGTGGATAATGCAGTTAAATATGCAAAGGATAATATACCACCCATTGTAAAAGTTTCTACACTTTCTAACGGGAAAAACTTTACTTTAAAAATTGAGGATAATGGAATAGGAATGACCAGAGATACTGTTAAAAGAGTATTTGAGCGATTTTACAGAGCTCATACCGGTAATGTACATAATGTGAAAGGCTTTGGATTAGGATTGAGTTATGTAAAGACAATGGTAGAAGCCCTTCATGGTGAAATAAAAGCCGAAAGCACATTGGGTAAAGGCAGCATATTTACGCTTGATCTGCCGTTGAAGAAAGCTTAAATTCCAGGCTAATTAAAATTTTTATTCAGTTTTTGCCCATAACAAACATCCATCTCCATAGCTGAGGAAACGAAAATTATTTTCTAAAGCATGATCATATATTTTCCTCCATCCTGCCTGTCCGGTAGGCAGGTCTTTTCCGATAAGAGCCGCTACTAATAATAAAAGTGTTGATTGGGGCTGATGAAAATTTGTGATTAATCCTTTTATTATTTTAAAACGATAACCCGGTGCAATCAATATTTGTGTTTTGGTAACTAAGTGTCCCATTTTGTTTTCAGTCATCCAGTTTAGTAAAGATTGTAAAGCATCCTTAGCAGAAACATTCTCTTTTGATAATTCATAAGCTTCCCACTGGGAAAGAAAGATTGAGCTTTGGTCATCCATTACCCATTGCCTATTGCCCATTGCCTTCACTCCCATCCAATACAAGCTTTCAATCGTTCTTAACGAAGTAGTACCAACAGCAATAATATTCTGGTCAATATTATTTAGAATATTTAAGATGGTTTCTTTAGAAACATCGATCCATTCTGCATGCATTTCATGCTCTAGCATTGTTTCACTCTTCACTGGTTTAAAAGTGCCGGCACCAACATGAAGTGTTACAAAATCTTTTTGAATACTTTTTTGATGAAGACTTTGAAATATGTTTTCTGTAAAATGTAAACCAGCTGTTGGTGCTGCAACAGAGCCATCATGTTCAGCATATACGGTCTGGTATCTTTCTGCATCCGCTGCTTCAACATCTCTTTTGATGTAGGGGGGAAGTGGAATGGCTCCTCCAAAATGTAATACTTCTGCAAAGCATAAATAGTCGGGTGTCCAAGACAACTCAATAATAAATGAATTGGTTCTTTTTTCAATATAGCTTGCTGAAAGTATGATCTCCATCCCTTCATGTTGTATTTTTTTTCCCAATACCTGTCCGCTTTTCCATTTTGATGCGCCACCAACCAGGCATTGCCATTTTACATTTTCTTTTTGAAGCATTGCTGTTGTAATATCGGCATACTGTTCATGTGGTTCCAAACAAAAGATCTCAATAAAACCTCCTGTTGATTTTTGAAAAATTAACCTTGCTTCTACAACTTTGGTATTATTGAAAATTAGCAATGAATTTTCTGGAATATGAGTTGCAATATTTTTGTAAATATCTTCTGCAATTTTTTCTTCTTTATAAATTAGTAATTTGGAAGCATCTCTTTCCGATAATGGGTATTTGGCAATGCTGGCTTCTGGAAGAGAGTAAGTGTAATCGAGAATTGATATTTTTTTTGGATGGGTCATTACACAACTAACTGTTGTATTTGATGAATTGCAAATGTATTATCGTTTTTTCACTGGCACAACTAATTTCAACGCACTCCAAACATCATTAACGGCACAAACCTTTACATCTACCAAATCATTTTGTAAAGCATAGTTACGAATAACATCTTCTGTTATATCTGTTGCAATCTTTGCACTCTTCTTGTACCAGGAAACCCAGATCGTTACTGATGTATTCATTTTGATAACTGATTTTAGTTTATTCATCGCTGCTTCAAATTCTTTGTTGCTCTTCACAAAAAGATGAACTAAGTCAGGTGTTTCCTGCCTCTCCGGCAGGCAGGCTTTTTCATTAACTAATTGCTCAGAAATATCAGTTGAAAGCAGTTGATAATAGTTTTCAGGTTGATTAATCAATTGGATTTTCATTGCAGGTTTTATACCAAGTTTAATGATTAACGGAGTATTGGAATATCCTGCAGTTTTGTGTTTCATTTAATTTCAAGTTGCTGATAAATTCTGAGAATTCACAAAAAATCATCACTATTAACATGTTTTCCACCCAAATTATCTGACTATCCACAGTTTTTTCTATAAAATTTTCCCACACTTCTCAAAAGCCTTTACTGTATTGATTTTCAGGGTAAAATGGAGTGGGGACAAATTAAATATCAAAATATTTGGTGATTAAGTGGGAAAAAGTGTTATTTTGTGTCAATTAATTAACAATTGACCCAAATCACTGATAATGACTGGTTTTCTAGGAGAATATCCGGCTACATTGGACGCCAAGGGGCGGTTTCTGCTTCCCGCGGGATTCAAGAAGCAATTGCCAGAAGAGGAATTGGGTCGGTTTGTTATTAACAGGGGTTTTGAAATGTGTTTAGCTCTTTATCCGGTTAAAAACTGGGAGCCGCTCTTTAATGATATCAGCAAGTTGAACGACTTCGACCCTAAGGTGAGACAGTTCAGAAGAAACTTTTTAAACGGGGCAACTTTTGTTGAACCGGATACAGCGGGAAGGATTTTGGTGCCACCAAATTTAAAAGGACATGCTTCGCTGGAAAAAGATATCATTCTGGTAGCAGCGGTTAATAAATTAGAAATCTGGGATAGTAATAAGTACAAACAGCTCTTTGACTCATTTTCATCGGAATCATTCAGTGATCTGGCAAATGATGTAATGGCGGGAGGAAAGAATGAATAAGTTTTAATTATGGAAGAGCAATATCACATACCTGTATTGCTTGTTGAAACAATTGAAGGCTTAAACATTAATCCCGACGGCATTTATGTCGATTGCACATTTGGTGGTGGCGGACATTCGAAAGCAATTCTTTCTAAACTAAGTACAAAAGGAAAGTTAATAGCTTTTGATCAGGATGACGACGCAAGAAATAATCTTCCTGCAGATAAAAGATTAGTTTTTGTTTCACACAATTTTCGCCACTTACAACGTTTTCTGAAGTTAGAGGGTATTACAACGGTTGATGGTATTATGGCTGATCTTGGAGTGAGCAGTCATCAGTTTAACGAAGCAGAAAGAGGATTCTCTATTCGCTTCAATGCTGAGCTTGATATGCGGATGGACCAGCGCCAAACCCTGACTGCCTTTGCTGTGGTACAAACTTATACTGAACAACAATTGCACAAATTGTTTGAACAGTATGGAGAAGTAACCAACGCCAAAACTTTAGCTAAAACAATAATACAGGTTCGCAATAGCACTTCGTTAAAAACGATTGATGGCTTTAAGAATGCACTCCGTGAAATAGTAAAAGGAAATCCAAATAAGTACTTCGCCCAGGTTTTCCAGGCATTGCGTATTGAGGTGAACGATGAATTAGGTGTGTTAAAAGAAATGCTACAGCAGATTCCATCCTTGTTAAAACCTGGAGGTAGAGTAGCCATCATTACGTTTCATTCCCTTGAAGATAGATTGGTAAAGAATTTTTTCCGACGTGGTTCTTTTGATGTGCCCGAAGAAAACCCGTTTACCAACTCAATTGATAAAAGCGAGTTGAAAATAATTACAAAGAAACCAGTGGTGCCATCAACAAAAGAATTAAAAGAGAATCCGAGGTCAAGAAGCGCAAAACTGAGAGTAGCAGAGAAAATCTAAAATAGAATTAATAGAAACGACACTAACTATGAAAAACATATATAGATTTTTGGAAAGTCTATATCCTTTGAAATGAACCCTCCGTATAAGCGGAGAAATGAAAAACCAGAACAACGAGTTAATAACTCATTATTATGCAGGAACAAGAAAACAAAAAAGAGCAGGATCTGAAATCAGACACGGTATCAACCGGGTTTAAGCGTTGGCTGAATTATCAGTCAATCGTAAGACAGATTCCGTTCTTTTTGTTCCTCGCAGTGCTTGCAGTAGCGTATATCTATAATGGCCATTATGCAGATAAGACTTTGAGAAAGATAAACCAGACAACAAAGGAAGTAAAAGAATTGAAATACGAATATATATCAGTGAAAAGTAAAGTGATGTACCAGAGCAAGCAAAGTGAATTGATAAAAGCGGTAGAACCATTGGGGTTAAAAGAATTAACTGAGTCGCCGATTGTGTTAAAGGAAATTGCAACGGTTGATTGATGAATAGTATTAATGTAGTAGAAGAGTACAGTGCAAGGAACGGTGAACAGGTAGCTTAAGATGAATAAAAAATCCTTTTAGACCGAAATACGAAAGGTGGACGGATACAACTAAACAACGACACAACTTAAAGGGCATTGGAGGTAAAACGTGACATACTGTGGAGAGTATATCTCAGTTTTCTTGGGATAACAGTACTGAGTTTATTAGTACTTGGCAGAGCTTTCTATATTCAGAAATTCCAGGGAAATCACTGGCGTAGTATGAGTGACAGTCTGCATCATAAAGTTGATATACTGGAGGCCGAAAGAGGTACTATTTATAGTGAAGATGGTCAAATGCTAAGCACTTCAATTCCAATTTTTGATATTTACATCGATTTTAATGCGGATGGTTTAACTGAAAAAAAGGGAAAACGTTTTCATGAGAATGTAGATTCATTTGCAATTCAGTTAGCCGAATTCTTCAAAGACAAACCAGCTGCTCAATATAATAAGGAGTTGAAAGCGGCATTTAAAAAAAATGCAAGATATTATTCACTAAAGAAAAAATTAAACTTCGAAGACTATAAAGCTTTCCGTGAATTTGCTTATGTAAAAATGGGAAGGAATAGAAGTGGTGTAATTGTAGA
>JAHEMM010000140.1 GCA_024643655.1 Chitinophagaceae bacterium
TTTATATGCCGATTCTAACGGTCCTTTTCTTTCTATCTCGTATTTCATTGCAGCAATATCTTTACTGCTCCAATTTATAGTGACAATGCAATTTGATATTGATGAAGTAGATGTAGCATAGTCAATTAATAAATTTGAAAATGCAAGTTTCATATTTGGTATGCCATAACCAACCCTGTCATCAGGCGTTGTAAATTTATTTGATGATTGTTGTAGTGCTCTTAAAATCTTCATATTATTAAATTCCGGAAAACCTTGCCAAAGACAAGTGCCGAGCCCAGCCATATTCGGACAAGCAAACGAAGTGCCGTTTGAAAGCCCAATTGTATTACTTGAAGTTTGTATCATAGCAGATACACCAATAGAAGCCATATCTGGTTTTATTTGTCCATCACTCGAAGGTCCATAACTTGAAAAACTTCCAACGACCCCAGCCGTATTTACGGCACCTACAGCAATTACACTATCGCCATCAGAGGGTGTAATAATAAATTTGTTACTACTATTTCCGGAATTTCCTGCGGAATTAAAAACAAGCAATCCTTTTTTTGCTGCAAGATCAGCCCCAATTGCAGATATAGTTGTATTGCCATTCATATCAGCATAAGTATAATTAAGGGAAGCATTATCAAAATCAAAATATCCTAATGAAGAAGAAATAATATCAGCTCCGGCACTATCGGCTCGTTCAGCACCACATACCCAATTGAATTCTTCTATTGGATATTCGCTTGCATCATCTTCAGTTTTAAATAACCAAAAGGATGCTTTTGGTGCTTTGCCAATAAACTGGCCCGGCATATTTGCCGCAATTGTTGAAAAACAACTCATGCCATGGCTGCCATCGTTGGTAACATTTACTTCTCTATTCACAAAATCCCAAGTGCCTAATACCTGATTATTTGTATTAACACTATCAAATGCTTTAAGTGATGTAAAATTATTAAAACCATTATCGAGCATACCTATTTGCATTCCTTGTCCCCGTAAACCAATATTATGTAAGAACTCACCATTGTGAAGGTGAATTTCATTAAATGAATTAGTGCCATAATTAAAATAGTCTGCAGTTATTTGTTCTAAGCGATTATATACATCTATAGATGTTATAGTTTCTTCTTCCTGAAATTTATTTTTTATTTGACTTCTTCCATTTTCAGCTGTTCTTGCTGCTACTCCATTTACACTTTTTACAAATGGGTAATTATTGATGGTAGTAATTGCTGATTGATCGCTTACTTGTATTGAAATGGCATTCTGCCATTTTGAAATATTTAAAATAGTGACATTGGGAGTATTGGCTATTTGAGCGATGTAATTTGGTGAAACGGGCAAGTCTGTACTATCGACTGCGATACCATATCTCAATCTTCTTTGAATAGCTCTTTGCGACAAGTAGGTAGAAGGGCTGGAGATGGTATGTGGTGTTCCCCCTTTATTTTTTAACTTAACCTGATATCTTGAAAACTGTGCTTGAGATAATATAAAGAAATTAAAAACTAAGATGGAAGAAAGTATAATTTTTTTCATAGCCGCACAATAACTTTAAATGCAAATTTAATAATTTAATGTGAGGTTAGTTATGGTCAATCATCCACATAGTTATACCAAATCCAACTTTATAAGGCCCTACCGGGTTGCCAGTATTAGGTTGATATTCCCATAATTCATACTGCCGGAATATTAAGCCTATGTCTTTTGAGTATTTTTCTACTGCTCTGGATTTTGTTGCAAATGAAGTAGGACTGGTAATAGGCACATTAAAAGATTCATCGATTTGTTCTACCGTTAAAACATTGTCATAGTTTTTCCCATTGTAGGTATACGAACTTAATCCTCCATCAAAGTTAAAGTCCCAGTCTTGTAAATTGTCGTCATTACTAAAGTTATATGTATCACAATAAGTACCAAAAGAGGTTGGGCAAATACTGGTAGGAAAGTACTTGTTCCCTTTCCAGGAAAAACCTGCTCTTATTGGAACATGTAACTTGATCGTACGGAGATTATTTTCTGTCACCTCTATTTGATCTGCTAAAGGAGTTATAGTATAGCTTCCACTTTCCTGCCACGGTTCGATGCCAGCAGAATCTCTTATTGATCTGTATATCCGATAGGTTGGTCTGCCAGCATTATCATTAAATATTGCATCGATTCTGTGTTTTACCTGATACCTTCTGATCTCGGTATCCTTTCCAAAATTGGTAAACACCAAAGAGTCTAAACGATAGGTTATATACTTGCCAACAGCTAAAGGCATATATGCATTGGCTGATTCAACAGTAAACTCATCTTTTTCATTGCATGAAAAAAACGTAAGGGCCACGAAGGCAAAAAAACTAAAGCGGAATATAGACTGAAGTCTCATAAGTGGTTTTTCTGTATTTACGGATACAAAGTTTGATTAGTGCAAACTGTTTTTATTGGTACTTTAATGTTTAAAGCTACAAACAAAAAACGGGGAAAAATAGTCACCCCGCATAAAAACGTATAATTTTTCTGTTTATTGCCTGATAATGAGGACTTAGTCACATGATCATAGCAGATTATAAGTTGTTAATTATGAGGATTTATCTTTAGACTCAAGGCTTAATATTCCTGATTGAATAATGCCTCCGCCTATTACATCATCTCCTTCATAAAAGACAGCACTTTGTCCGGGAGCAATGCCTTTGGCATTTTCATAAAAACGAACTTTCATGGTATTGCCTTCTGGAAAGATATTAGATAGGCTGCCTTTATCCTTGTATCTGATTTTGGTTGTAGCTTCCATTCCTGGTGTGATATAGTCGTATTTGATAAGGTTCAGTTTGCCTACAATCATTTCATTTTGTTCAAGATCTTGTTCGTCTCCAAGCACTACCGTATTATTTTCCGGATCAATGCTGGTTACAAAAACAGGTTTGCCAAAAGCAATATCTAATCCCTTTCGCTGACCTATTGTGTAAAAAGGATAGCCTTTATGTTGACCAAGAATATTGCCATTTTTATCTACAAAATTGCCTCCGGCAACTCTTTCTTCCAATCCATCAACTCTACGTTTTAAAAAACCACGATAGTCATTATCCGGCACAAAACATATTTCATAGCTCTCACTTTTTTTGGCAAGTTCAGGATAACCAAAATCCAGGGCCATTTGCCTGATCTCTGTTTTGCGGTAAGGTGCCAGTGGAAGTAAAGTTCTGCTGAGTAAATCCTGTTGCAATCCCCATAAAACATAGCTCTGATCTTTTGTATCATCAATCGCTTTGCTTACGACAAATCTTCCATTGTCGTGTTGCCTTATTTTGGCATAATGGCCTGTTGCAATAAATTCACAACCCAACGCATCTGCTTTTTTTAATAAAGCTCTCCATTTTATATGTGTATTACAAAGTACACAAGGATTAGGTGTTCTGCCTGCCAGATATTCTTCTACAAAATTATCAATTACAAAACCGCCAAACTCTTCTCTTATGTCAAGAATATAATGAGGAAATCCATGCTCTACAGCCGCTTGCCTTGCATCATTAAAGCTATCAACATTGCAACAGCCCGTTTCTTTTTTGCTACCACCACTTGCCGCATAGTCCCAGGTTTTCATAGTAATACCTACTACTTCATACCCTTCATTATGAAGCATCAACGCAACAACGGTACTATCTATACCGCCGCTCATGGCCACCAAAACTTTACCTTTTTTGCTCATAATAAATTAGCTGCAAATATACATTAAACTACAGCCTCTTCTATTGCGAAATGGGTAATTATGTAACCAGCTGCAGTTCCCTGATAATACTTAAGTTGCGACGCTCCATTTATCGTTCTTATCGCTATTGTGCTTATCTTTCATCCTTTATAAATTAATAATTATGCATAAATTTTTTGTTTCCATTTTCTCATTTTTAATGTTGAATATTTTAGCCTTTTCTCAGGATATGAAATACTATTTACCAACAGATGTTACATACAACTCGGCTATTCCCACACCAAAAGATATTATATACCATGAAGTTGGTGAATGGCATATAACACATGACCGTTTAGTGAATTATATGAAAGCTGTTGCTGCTGCTGCACCAGAAAGAATAAAGCTGGAAACCATGGGCTTTTCTTATGAAGATCGTCCACAGGTTTTATTAATTATAACTTCTCCGAAAAATCATCAACGTCTTGAAGAAATAAGACAACAGCATATAAAACTGACAGATCCTACACAATCAGCCTCTCTAAATATTGAAAACATGCCGATTGTAGTTTGGATAGGTCATTCTATTCATGGCAATGAGCCAAGTGGTGCCAACGCTTCGTTATTAGGAGCTTATTATTTAGCAGCAGCACAAGGAAAACAAATTGATGAACTGCTTGATAATACTATTATTCTTTTTGATCCCTCCTTTAATCCCGATGGATTACAACGTTTTTCTACATGGGCCAATCAGCATAAAAGTAAAAATCTGGTGAGTGATCCAAGTTCCAGAGAGTTTAACGAAGTATGGCCCGGCGGTAGATTCAATCATTATTGGTTTGATCTGAACAGAGATTGGTTGCCTGCTGTTCATAGAGAAAGTCAAAACAGGTTAGCCTGGTTTCATAAATGGAAGCC
>JAHEMM010000064.1:0-6763 GCA_024643655.1 Chitinophagaceae bacterium
TTTTTTTTTATACATTGTTAGCCTTTCGTTATTTATTTTTCCTTTTTAAGGATGTAATAATTGTATATTTCATCGATTCGATACTCATTATTTTTTATAGTGATTTTTTCGTTTCCATACATCCAAGTATTGTTTCCGACATAGTTTTTTAAGGTGTCAATCTTTTCTTTGCCTATAGTTTGTCTAGTAATTCCATCGTCAATAGACTTAATCTCCAATGATTGTATGTTATTTCTTGTTTGCCCCTTGTAGGTTCCTTCAATGGATTTAACATCTATATCTAAAGGGACTGATTTGTACTCCTTTTTGCCCAGTAGTTTCCAAGAGATTTCATTACCAAAAAACCTTCCAATATTTTTCTGGCCGATGGTGTTTATTAGGCAAATGATGTATAAATCATCGTCAGGGAAATATTGTACATACGATGAAAATCCAGTAATAGCGCCTCCGTGCGAAATCTCTTTGTGACCATAATTTGAGAAATTAACTAATGCTTTAGCGTAGCTAACCATTGCGCCATCATTTAACTTATCTGGAGTAATCATGGATTGATACATAGGTGCTGTTAGTACTTTTCCATTGTGTAGAGCTTTCATCCAAATAAGTAAATCCTCGGTACTACTTGATAGCGAACCTGAGGAATACGGCCAAACATGATTTTGGTAGCCTCCTTGCTTTAATCCATTTGGAGAATACTTATACCCGCTCACTTTGTTTTTGACTATCTCATTAATGGAAGAATAGCTTGTATGATGCAAACCTAAAGGCTCAAAAATTTTTTGTTGTAGAAATTCCCTATACGATTGTCCACTTACTTTTTCTATAATCAAGCCTAGAAAAAAGTAAGCCGAATTATTATAAATTAATGCTTCATTTGGTTCAAACATAAAATCATTTCGCTCTACCAATCGCACTAAGGAATCTTTGGGATAATCCAAGTTGGAGATATCCCAAAACTCTGGAATTTCTGTATAGCTTGCAATTCCAGATGTGTGGTTCAATAAATTATTGATGGTAACTTTTCTACCTTTAGTGTCAACTTCGAGATACTTGGTAAAATCATCCTCCAAGGAAAGTTTTCCATCTTCAACTAGCTTTAAGATGGCCGCAGCTGTGAATTGCTTTGTCACTGAGCCGATATCAAAAATGCCATCAGGTGGCATGGGTGTACCTAGTTCTAAACTTGCATAGCCATAGGATTTTTTAAGAATGGTTTTTCCATTTTGATACACCAAAATAGCAGCACCTGCAATTTGGGCACTGTCTATGCTGACTTGAAATAGTGAGTCGGCATAAACTTCTAAAGTTGTGTTACTAGAAACTGGCTTCTCATTCTGACAGCCTGTTGCTACTAGCACTAATGTCAAAATAGATAAATATATTTTTTCCATATTCCGTTGGTTATTTTAATGAAGGCTAACGTTCGAGTATTTGCGAAGGCATGGAATTCATTGCTTGTACAGCCCGGTACAAATACCCTTTTTAAAAAATAATGTTGAAGTTAGGTCCTAAAGCTGAACATTGAACGTCGAGCCCCGAACTGATGCTGATGCTTGCACATAACTGATATTACAATGTTCAGTCCTGTTTAGATTTGTATGCAAAAATTGAATAGACGATTAAAGTTGTTCTATGCGTTCCGTCAGAATTGTTTTCGGTGCTAAATGGAATTCTGACTTTGTAGTTATAAATATCTCTCTTTAATAACGGAAATATGATGATTGGCATGACCAGCAATAATAAACCCTAATGAAAGCACTGAAATTGAGTTTTCGCTGGCTATACCACATGCATTAAGCTGTTCTTCATTTAAAGATTTGAATAATATTTTTGCAGAAAGGCGTACTGCATTAAAATCTTCCAACAAATCATTCCAATCCCTTGTATCAGCTTTTGCATTAATGGCATAGAGGTTTTCATCATACCCTGGCAAAATTGTTTCATCCTTGCGGGCAAATCGTAAAGCCCGATATGTAAAAATTCTTTCAGTGTCTATTACATGTTGTATCACATCTTTAATAGACCATTTGCCTTCTGCATAACTGTATTCTCTTTTGTCAATTGGTATTTTGTCAAAAAAAGTATTGGATAAAGTAGTTTGATTTTCAATTGCCTGTAAAATATCATCTTCTTCTACTTGATTAATATAACGATGATACCATTCAGGAGCATTTTTTAGTTCTGGACGTGGCATACTTTTTATTGTTTCGGTAGAGGTGCTCCAACAGCAATATCGCAGCGATGTCCTGGTTTGCCATGTTCAGGATTCATACCTGCAGCTATGGGATTTGTAGTACCCGGAAGAGCAGATGATGGGGTAGTAGATGGTGTGGTAGAAGGGGCAATAGGAACTGGAATATCAGAAGATTTACTTGTTGACGGTTGAGTAGTAGGTTGTACTGTTGCAGGACTGCTATTTAAAGGTGCTCCAACAGCAATATCGCAACGATGCCCAGGTTTGCCATGTTCAGGATTCATACCTGCAGCAGCTGGTTTTGATGAGGTAACGATTGTGGCATTTTTGGCACTAATATCTGAAGTATTTGTTATTGTTGGTGTAATACTAGTTGCTCCTGCTGGTTGCTGACTTGCCGCACTATTTAATGGTGCACCAACTGCTATATCACAGCGATGCCCGGGTTTACCATGTTCTGGATTCATCCCTGCTGCAACAGCGGTGGGTTGTACAGGTTGTTGCGTATTTAATACTGGAGGTAAAAAGGTTGGTGAGTTTGGTGATGAGTTTATATTACTCAACGTAGTACCTGATGTATCAATAGGAGTAGTAATAATCCTATTTGAATCATCCTTTGGTATATATATTGTTTCTCCGCTTGAATTATCTCCACAGCTGGTTAAAAAAAAGATTACTGTAGATATTGAAACGAAAGACAAATATTTCATGTTGATATTTTTTATGAAAACTAAGTTTGCAATTTAATCAAGTTTTATTAAAATAAGTGTAATTGGTAATATGTAAATGTTATTTCAAAAAAATAACCCTGCTTAATGCAGGGTTATCAATTTGTTATACAAACCTATTTTTTTAATAAATAATTTTAGAATCCCTTTTTTTCTTTATTCGTACTTCTTTCACCTTTTAGTGTAGCAGCTAATTTAACTGCTTCGTAAGCGTTAATTATTCCTCCTGATTTACTCAATTCACTTAGTTCCACTTCCTCACCAGTTCCAGGATTTTTTACTTTTACACCAGGAGCTTTAGAAGAATTCTCAATTACCATTTTCACCTGAGCAGCACTAAGTGTTGGGAAATATTCAAGAATCAAAGCCGCAAGACCAGCAACAACTGGAGAAGCCATACTTGTTCCCTGTAAATCTCTGTATGTATTTCCACCAGGAACAGTTGCATAAATTTTTACACCTGGTGCAAACACATCCACTTCTTTTTTTCCATAATTAGAAAAACTCGCAGTTAAGCCGCCAGCTTTTGGATCACCACTTGCTCCAACTGTAATCCAGTTGTTTGGTTTGCTATTATCAAGCATATTTGGAGTGGGGTAATTATATGATGTATCAAGATTTTTTGCATCGTTACCTGCAGCATGAACCATTAATACGCCATTGCTTTCTGCATATTTCACAGCATCATCAACCCATTTTTTTTGTGGCGAATATCCTTTACCAAAACTCATGTTAATCACTTTGGCACCATTATCTACAGCATAGTAAATTGCTAAAGCAATATCCTTATCATGCTCATCTCCATCTGGAACGGCTCGAAGACTCATAATCTTAACATTATCAGCAATTCCATCCATGCCCTTCCCATTATTGCGGGATGCAGCTATGATGCCAGATACATGGGTACCGTGAAATGCTGATTTATTACTTACCATAACATCATTATTGCCGTAAAATTTATCAGCAAAATCTCTGTAGTTGTCTTTAACAATATCATTGCGATAATCTTTAGGAGCAGTATCTGAAGCTTCCATTTTATTTAATTCAGCTTCTAATTCGTCCATTATTTGTTGATTAGTAATTTCTTGATTATTATTAGCATCACATATACTAGTTAAAATTTGCTTTACTTTTATTGCATCAGCATTTTCAGAAGTATAATCTTTTAGATCAGCACAGTTATATTCCTCTTTTTTTAAATCCTTTCGAATTATTGCATCACCTGCTTTAAGTGTTGTAGAAACTCTTCTTATTTGTATTACTTCCATTGGATTTACTTCACCTACAATCTCTTTTTTTGCTCTTAACCACATATTATAGTTAAACAATTCATCTGAAGAAAGCATAGATATATTAATATCTTGAGTAGTATATTTATTCTTCAAATTGTGGTAAACTCTTGCGGCTTCATAGGAGTCTTTTTCTACATTTTCTCCATCTTTTCCGCCAAGAAAGTTCCAACCATAAATATCATCCACATATCCATTATTGTCATCATCAATGCCATTTCCCGGTATTTCTTTCTTATTCTTCCATAGTACAGACTTTAAGTCTTCATGAAGTGTGTCAATTCCAGAATCTATAACAGCAACAATTACTGGATTACTTTTAAGTTTTTTTGATTTTAAAAAATCATATGCTTTGTCAACACTAATGCCATAAATGCCTGAACTAGCTTTGTCCATCATATGCCAGCCTTTTGGAATGTCTTGCGCAGTAACTGCAATACTGAATGTGCCGAAAGCAATGACCAATGCGAAACTTCTGAGATTCTTATTCATATATCATTTTTAGTTTAATACAAAATTGGTATAGGCGTAAAAATAATGATTACCATTCATAAAATTTTCACACGAAAACACAAGTTTGATGTGGATTTTATGTTTTTTTTGACGGATGTCAATTATAATTGGTTGCCTAAGCTTTTATTATACCTAATTTTTGTGTTTTTAGATATCAAATTTAATTCCTTGTGCCAATGGAAGCGATTTACCATAATTAATTGTATTCGTTTGCCTTCTCATATATACTTTCCAGGCGTCACTACCACTTTCACGGCCTCCACCAGTTTCTTTTTCGCCGCCAAATGCACCGCCAATTTCAGCACCTGAAGTGCCAATATTTACATTAGCAATTCCGCAATCACTACCGGCATGGGAGAGAAATTGTTCTGATTCCCGAAGGTTTAGTGTCATAATAGAAGAAGATAATCCTTGTGGTACCTCATTCTGAATAGCAATTGCCTCCTCAATCGTTTTATATTTTAAAAGATAGAGAATAGGCGCAAAAGTTTCATGTTGTACAATTTTAAAACCAGGCTTTGCTTCTGCGATACAAGGTTTTACATAGCAGCCACTTTCAAATCCTTTTCCAGAAAGAACTCCACCTTCTATTAAAAAATTTCCTCCTTCTTCCTTGCACTTTTCAATTGAATGGAGATACATCTGTACGGCATCTTTATCAATTAAAGGTCCAACATGATTGTTTTGATCTAATGGGTCGCCAATTCGAAGTTGTTTGTAAGCAGTGATCAGTTTGTTTTTTACTGCATCATAAATTTCTTCGTGTATAATCAACCTTCTGGTACTTGTACATCTTTGTCCTGCAGTTCCCACAGCACCAAATAACGAACCAAGAACGGCAATGTCAAGGTCAGCATCTTTTGAAATAATAATAGCATTGTTTCCGCCTAATTCCAATAAGGCTCTTCCTAATCTTGCGCCAATTGCAGCACTAACTGCTTTTCCCATTCTTGTAGATCCTGTAGCAGAAACTAAAGGGATTCTGGTATCAGACGCCAGCCATTCACCAACTTCACGACCACCAATTACTAATCCACAAACTCCCTCTGGTATATTGTTTTTAGCAAATACTTTTGCAATAATATTTTGACAAGCAACAGCACAGAGTGGCGTTTTTTCTGAAGGTTTCCAGATGCAAACATCTCCACATATCCAGCCTAGCATTGTATTCCAGCTCCAAACTGCCACAGGAAAATTAAATGCAGATATGATTCCAACTATTCCAAGTGGATGATATTGTTCATACATTCTATGTCCGGGACGTTCACTATGCATTGTTAAGCCGTGTAACTGTCTTGAAAGACCAACTGCAAAATCACAGATATCAATCATTTCCTGTACTTCACCTAATCCTTCTTGAAGACTTTTTCCCATTTCATAAGAAACTAATTTGCCAAGGGGCTCTTTATTTTCTCTTAATGCTTCACCAATTTGTCTAACAATTTCTCCTCTTTGAGGTGCAGGCGTTAAACGCCAGGTTTTAAAAGCTTCTGCTGCTTTAACTACAACTAATTCATAACCTGCTTTATCTGTTGCAATAACAGCACCAATCTTCTTATTATCGACAGGTGAAAATGATGCTATTATTTCTCCTGTAGAATCATGCCATTTGATACCAGTACTAATTCCTTTGTTTATCTCTTCAATGCCAAGTGTCTTTAAAAAATCCATACTATTTAATTTTTTGGGTTATAAAGTTACTTCAATTCCACCTGATATCCATCTGCCAGGCATTCTGGAGCCTAACAAGTCGCTATAAGTTTTATTAAACAAGTTGTCGAATTGTGCAAATACTTTTCCTCTTTGCTTAAGCATGCTGTAACCTATCTTGCTATTTAATAAAAAATATGAAGGAGTGATTTCAGCACCAATAGCGGCCGCTTTTCTTTCATTTCTGTTTTTATATAAACCCCCAAATGAAATAAATAAAGATTTGCAATTGTATATAATATTGAAATTTAATAAATGTTTTGCATGCGATGAAATATAAAAGGAAGGAATACTGTCATCATTTTTTGAATTTAACCAGGTATAACCAG
>JAHEMM010000064.1:6863-17324 GCA_024643655.1 Chitinophagaceae bacterium
CTGAAAATAGTATATATCCCAAGATGAGCGATGCTATGGTTGCCACGGTCATTCGATTCGATTTTTCTTTGTAGAAACTGGACTCCCGGAGTAATGCTGTGTTTTTTATTTATATTCCAATTGTAATAGATCTGTGCGGTATATAAGTTTGATCGGTTGTCGTTTGGTGTTGCAGCAGGACGAAACCAAAACTGATCTCTTAATTTTTTATATCCAACATCAAAATTTAATAAGCCGCTTTTTGTTTTTTTATTGATATTTAACTGGCTCCAAACTGAATTAACTTTTTCATTCGCAGTGTCACTTGCAAAAGTTGTAAAAAAGTTTTGTGCATTAAAGCTTCTGAAATCTGCAGCTATCCGTAAGCTTGCCCGCCACTCATTTTTAAATTGATATGAATAAGCTAATCCGGTTGAGGTTAAATTAAAAAAACCAGTGGTTCCTCTTAATGGCTCGCCTTTTGCATTATTTGAATTGATGCCGGCAGAAAATGAAGAATTTGTTTTTACATGATGATAATGAGCTCCTGCGTTCAACAAGTTGTTTTCTCCGGCAACCAATGTCGCTCTTAGTTTTTTTGTAGGGTCGAATTTCCCATGAAATGTTTTTGTAATAATATTAATAACACCTCCAACTGCTTCAGATCCATAGATAGCAGAAGCTGCTCCTTTTAATATTTCAATCCTGTCAATTTCTGATGGGTGAATTGGGATATAACTATTGAAATGTCCCGTAATAGGATCATTCAATTTTACGCCATCTATAATAATTAATACTTGTTGAAAAGTGCCCCCACGTAAAACAATATTACTTTGTGCACCTTGTGGTCCTCGTTGTTGTACTTCAACTCCCGGTATATATCGTAACAATGCATCAACTGAATTTACAGGTAAAGAATAAAAGCTTTCGCCTTTTATTGTTGTAATATTTCTTCCGGTTTCTTTTTGTTGTTGTTCTAAAAGACTGGCAGTAACTGTAACATTACTTAGTTCTGTTTTTATATCCTGGGCTTTTAAGGAAGAAGCAATAAAGAGTACTGTAGTCAAAAGGAAAAATCTGGTATCAGATATCATACATTTTATTTTGTCCGCAAAAATAGAAGGATAGGAGAAATGTTGAACAAGCGATTTTAAAGATGTCGCATTTATGACAATCAGTATTGCTCAGTTTCATTTGGAAAGTCATTTGACTTTACATCCTTAATATATTGTTGAACAGCAGTAGTTGCTTGTTCATGTATATTTAAATATTGACGTAAAAAACGAGGTTTAAATTCTGTATTAATACCCAGCATATCATGCATTACCAGTACTTGTCCATCACAATGACCTCCGGCCCCAATTCCGATGGTTGGTATGGAAATACTTTCAGAAACTTCTTTTGCTAAGGCAGCAGGTATTTTTTCCAATACAATAGCAAAGCACCCAGCTTCTTCTAAAAGTTTGGCATCATTTCTCAACTTATTTGCCTCATCTTCTTCTTTGGCTCTTACAGTATATGTTCCGAATTTATAAATAGATTGTGGAGTTAATCCTAAATGTCCCATCACAGGAATACCTGCAGATACAATTTTTTTTATCGATTTTAAAACTTCTTCTCCACCTTCAAGTTTAATGGAATGGCCACCGGATTCTTTCATTATTCTTATTGCCGATGCAAGAGCAATGTCCGAATTGGATTGATAAGAGCCGAAAGGCAGATCAACAACAACAAGACTACGATTAATAGCACGAATCACCGAAGCTGCGTGATAAATCATTTGATCCAAAGTAATGGGCAATGTTGTTTCATGGCCCGCCATAACATTGGAAGCTGAATCCCCTACGAGTATAACATCAATGCCTGCATTATCAATAATTTTTGCAAATGAATAATCATATGCTGTCAACATGCTGATTTTTTCACCAGCAGCTTTCATATTGTGCAAAGTATTTGTTGTTACTTTTTTAATTTCTTTATTTACTGACATTCGGGGAGTTTAAATATTTTTTGCGTAACTAAATTTCAATATTTCGAATTCTTACTTCGTCAAATAAGTTATGTATCAATCCGTCTGCTAATCCGATTTTTGGAACAAATATTTCGTCTGCATCTGACCAGCGCATTACATTAATGTAAATAAGCAATGCAGGAACAATTACATCGGCTCTGTCTTCTCTTAATCTATACATACTGATTCTTTGTCCTAACGATAGATTACTAAATTCTTTATAATAGCCTCTCAATACATTTAATGTTAATGATTTCCCTTCTTTACGCTTTGATAAGGAGAATATTTTATTGATATTTCCACCAGAGCCAATAGCAGTAACATGATGATAGCCTTTGGTTTTCTTTGTAATACATTCTTTCATTTCATCCCAGGTGGCTTCTGTTACCTGGTTTTTTAATAAACGTATAGTTCCGATATTAAATGACTCTTTAAATATTAATTTATTATCACTGAAGAATGTTAATTCAGTACTTCCGCCTCCTACATCTACATACAAGTATGATTCTTCATCTGTTAAATTTTCAGCAATATGATTCTCATAAATAAATGACGCTTCCTGATCGCCAGAAATTATTTCAATTTCAATACCTGTTTCTTCTTTTACCTTCTTAATAATTTCAGTTGAGTTGGTGGCATCCCGCATTGCAGATGTTGCACAGGCTTTCCAATGTTTTACATCATAAACATCTAAAAGAAGTTGGTATGATTTGATGGTTTTGATAATTTTTTCAACTTTTAGCGGGGGGATTTCACCTTTGTCAAATACATCAAAGCCAAGCCGCAATGGAACCCTTACTAAAACAACTTTTATAAACTCTTTAACTCCAAGTGGGCCAGAGATCACATCTGTTATTAATAATCTTGCTGCGTTACTACCTATGTCAATTGCTGCTAATCTCACTTTGCTTTTTTGTTTTATTATACAGATAGTTATAGGTTTCTACTTGTGATCGGATTTTCTTTTTTGTAGTTTGAACATACTCGTTACTCAGCTCATTGTCAAGCCACCTTGCTTTTACATTATCTTGTAATTGTATGTCTAAAATATCTTTCAATTCTTTTTTCAATTCATTATTCCAAATAGGACAAGTAGCTTCCATACGGTGATCCAAATTTCTTGTCATCCAATCAGCCGAAGATATATAAACTTTCTCTTTGCCTCTGTTGTGAAAGACCCATACTCTTGCATGTTCAAGATATTCATCTATGATACTTATCGCTCTTACTGGTTTTTCGTACTTTTTATTTTCAGTTAACATGCAAAAAATTCCCCGTATAATTAGTTTGATTTGTACACCTGCTTTTGCAGCTTCATATAATTTCAGAATCATTTCTTCGTCAGAAAGTGAATTCATTTTAAGTGTTATTGCGGCAGGTTTTTTCTTATTAGCTTGTTTAATTTCTTCGTCAATTAATTTTATCATTTCCCGTTTTACAAAACCTGGACTTGGGATGATTGTCTTGCAATCTCTCAGAAAATTCATACCTGTTTTTGGTTGTTCCAGAAAGTTGAAAATCCTATTTATATCTGCCATTATTTTTTGATTGGAAGTAAGCAAACAATGGTCGCCATAAACTTTGGCAGTTTTCTCATTAAGGTTTCCAGTACTGATAAAACCGTACATAGTAAATTTGTGGTCTTTTGTTTTCTTCTTTATCAGACAAATTTTTGAATGAACTTTTAACTCAGGAATTTCTATTAGTACTTTGGCGCCTTCATCTTCTAGTCTGTTTTTCCATTCTATATTAGCTTCTTCTTCAAACCTTGCTCTTAATTCCAGCATGACTATAACCTCTTTCCCGTTTCTTACTGCATTAATCAATGCATTTACAATTTTTGATTGTGAAGCTAGCCGGTAGCATGTAATCTTTATTGTTGTTACATCTGGATCAAATGCTGCTTCTCGTATCAAATTAATTAAAGGAAGAAAAGAGTGATACGGGAAATGTAACATCACATCTTTTTTAAGAATAACATCAGAGACTCTGCTATCAACAAATTGTGGATGATCAAATGGTTTTTTGCGTTGTTTTTTATTTGAAAATACCTGATCGGGAAAATCGATAAAGTGCCGAAAATTATGAATCCGGCCGCCAGGTATAAGATTATCTCTTTTCGAAAGATTTAATCTTCTGATTAAATATTCAAGCAAGCCTGCATCCATTTCCCTGTCATAAACAAATCGAACGGGTTTGCCTTTCTTTCTGTTCTTAATGCCTTTTTCTAATTTTTGAATAATACTCATAGATAAATCTTCATCAATATCTATTTCAGCGTCACGGGTAACTTTAAATATATGCGATGAGTATTGATCATATCCGAAATACGAAAATATAATCGGTAGGTTTGCCCGAATAATATCTTCTAATAGAATGATATGTTGTTCATCAGGTTTTGGGCTTGGTAGAATCGTGAAACGGCCCAATGATCTACTTGGAATTTCTATCAATGCATATTTCCTTTTCAACGCACTCTCTTTCTTCCACATTACTACAGCCAAATAAATTGACTTATCTCTTAGCACCGGGAACTGAGGAATATTTTCGATCATTAATGGAATTACATCTGAGCTTACTTCTTCTTCAAAATGATTACGTACAAATTGTTGTTGCTCAATGTTAAGTTCCTTTTCGGAACGAAGAAATATTTTTTGTTCTGTCAACAAATGTTTTACATCTTCCCAAATTCTATGAAACTCTCCTTGTTGATTTAATACAGTCATCTGTATTTCGTCAATGATTTGTTGAGGGTTATTTTCAAGGTGCATCTTTGCTTTACTGCCAAGCTGAATCATCCGGCGCAGTGTAGCAACTCGTACACGAAAAAATTCATCCATATTATTTGAAAAAATACCGAGAAATCTAATTCTTTCACGTAGTGGAACCGTTGCATCAGCAGCTTCCTGTAATACTCTTGCATTAAATGAAAGCCAGCTAATATCTCTGGCAATTAATTTTCTTTTTTCATGATGTGCCATAATAATAAGTTATATCTTATTCGATGAAATTACGAAATGAAAAAAAATTTTGTCGTAGCATTAAAGATTTAGACTCAATTATTTTTAGATGATTCAATGATAGCAGTAGTAGAAAAGCCATGCAAAATCGGATTGATAACAATACGGCCACCATTTTCAATAACTTCTTTTGCTCCAGCAATCTGATCAACTGTATAATCACCGCCTTTTATTAATACATCTGGTAAAATTGATTTTATTAATTCCAATGGTGTGTCTTCTTCAAATAAAATAACAGCATCAACCATTACTAAAGAGGCAAGTAACAATGCTCTTGAATCGTTATTATTAATAGGACGGGAATCTCCTTTTAACCTTTTTACAGAACTATCAGCATTTAATCCAACTATTAAATAATCAGCTTCATTAGCTGCTGCGGTTAAAGAATAAATATGCCCTTTATGTAAGATGTCAAAAACTCCATTTGTAAATGCTACAGTTTTTCCGTTAGTTCTTAAATCTGCTACTATTTGAACTATTTCAGATGTCTTTAATATTTTAGATGCTATAGGATTAGTTGTTCTCACTATTTCTTTTTTTATTATAGTATGGGATTGCTACAAAGCTAAACAAACCTCCAATCAGAACAACAGCCGTTTGTGCCAGCCATAAAATCCAACCAAAGGCTAAGGCTATTCCTCCATTAAGATTATACAAAAGCATTGTTTGTTGAATAAGATATGCATAAGCACCAATTCCACCCGGTGTGGCAATCATGCCGATACTGCCAGCTGAAAGAACTGTGAAAGCCTCTTTAATTCCATAATGTTGTGTTTCCTGTAAGGCCATAAACCCAAAATAACCTCCTAACAAATAAATTGTCCATATTAAGAAGGTGTATAGAACAAATAACTTCCTTTTCTTCAAATGTCTGATAGCGCCTACACCTTCTACTATGCTTCTTGCTATTTTAACAATCAGGCCTTTAATATCACTTGGTTTTTTTTTCTTTTTCAACATCCAAATCGCCAGTAGAATGATAAGAATTCCTAAGACGATAAGTCCAAGAATCCATCCGGAAATTTTGTCTTCTCTTGTAGTATTTGGTGAAGAGAAGAAGGTATTTATGATATCATTATAAAGATGTGGTTGGAGAATCAAGGTAATAGCAAATACGATTAACAAGGTGATTGCATCAATCATCCGTTCAAGAATGATTGTGCCAATCAGTTTATCGGCAGGAACTTTTTCATATCTGGCTAGTATTGAACATTTGAGTACTTCACCCAATCGTGGCACTGCTTGATTCGCTAAATAGCCTATTAATACTGCAAAAAAGGCATTTGTTTTTGAAACTTTAAAGCCAAGCGGTTCTATTAATAAACGCCATCTAAGCCCCCTTATATAATGTCCAAAAAGTAAAAAACAAAATACGGGTATCAGCAACCAATATCTGGCTGTAGTAAGTGCATTTTTTATATGAGACTTATCGTTTGCAGATAAATCTTTTATGGACCACCAAACAAGAAAAATGCCTAATCCGAAGAAGAATATATATTGTAATATGGTACGGATTCTTTTGTTCATGGGCTCGAAAATAAGGCGATGTAATTAATTTTTATTAATACTTTAAATGGTTAGGATAACAATAAATTATCAATAAGTCTTATTTCATTGTTATAAGCAGCAACTAAAACAACAGCTTTTTTTGATTCCTTCCAATTATTAATGGAAGATAGATTAGAGAAGTCAGCAATCTCTAAATAATCAACTTTAAAGCCTTTGTCTTTGAGCATTTTTGATGAAATTTTTTTTAATTCAGGTGGTTGCTTTTCCTCCATATTATTTTTTATAAATAATAGTGCAGCATAAATTGATGGAGCCAATTTTCTTTCTTCTTTTGTCAAACGCATATTTCTGCTACTCATTGCCAGGCCATCGATTTCTCTTAAGGTTGGACAAATAGTTACTTTTATTTTTTCATTTAGACCAAGAGTGTCAATCAATTTTGAAATGACAATACATTGTTGAAGATCTTTTTGTCCTAGGTACAAATTATCAGGCTGTACAATATCCAATAAGCGATGAACAATCATACAAACTCCCTGATAATGCCCGGCTCTAAATTTCCCTTCAAGTATGGACTCAATATTTCCCAGATTATATTTTTGATTTTGTGAAAATCCATTTGGATACATCTCATTTACAGATGGAAGAAAAAGAATGTCACAACCAGCGGCTTCTAATAGCTGAATATCATTTTCAATGGTTACAGGATATTTATCAAAATCTGTTGGGTCATTAAATTGAGTTGGATTAACAAAAACACTACAAACTGTATATGTATTCATTTTTTTAGATGCTTCAATTAGCGAAATATGTCCTTTATGCAAGGCTCCCATGGTTGGTACAAATCCGATTTTTGTACTATTGTTTCTTTGATCTTTCACCCAATTTTGCAGTATTTGGGCTTTTTTAATAAGTATCATCTTTTGCCATGTTAATGCCAATAAATCTTAATTCCACCAATTTTAGCTTAAAATAGTTAACTTTGCCACCTTTTACGAAAGCGATATAAACTAAAGAGACACAAATGTCAGCAAAAAAAAGAATTTTATTTATTGCCAATGAAATGTCGCCTTACCTGGAATTGACAGAATTTTCTGAGATCGTCAATAAGTTGGCTATCAAAGCTAATGATAACAATTTTGAGGTAAGATGTATAATGCCCCGATTTGGTACTATCAACGAACGTAGACACAGATTACATGAAGTAGTAAGACTTTCAGGAATTAATGTTTCGGTTGATAATGATGATATACCGTTGCAAATAAAAGTTGCTTCCTTGCCAAGTGCAAGATTACAGGTCTATTTTCTTGATAATGAAGAGCTATTTAAAAGAAAATTCCACTTTCACGATGAAAAAGAAAAGTGGTTTGAAGATAATGGCCTAAGAACAATATTTTATTGTAAAGGGGCATTGGAAACAGTGAAAAAATTTGGCTGGCCTCCCGACATTATTCATTGTAGCGGATGGATGACAGGTTTAATTCCTGCGTATTTAAAAACAGTGTATAAAAAAGAACCTGTTTTTGCACATAGCAAAATCGTATATACTATTGGTCAGAATACATTTAAAGAAAAGCTAGGCAATCAATTTTTAAAACAAGCTCTGATTCATGCTTCAATGAAAGAGAAAGATCTTGAAGCTTTTAAAGAAACAACAAATACGGCAATGTTCAGAGGTGGTGCATCATATGCCGATGCCATTACATTTGGGGCTGATAAAATAGAAAAAAAATTGCTTGAAGAGTTTTCCAAAGTTCGTGGTAAGAAAACATTGACTTTTACAGAAGATGGAGATTTAACAGACTATTTACAACTCTATAACGACCTTGCGAGCAAATAAATCAATAACTCGACATAAAATTACTTTGTGAAGAATAGAAATTTCCTTTTAAAAATGATAGCAATCGTTACTTCGGTTGCTATTGTATTTTCGGCCTGTAAAAAAATTAACGAATCAACTGAACTGGGAGGTGGATTAATTCCACCTGTTGATGGTATTAACACATTCGACACTTCATTATATAATGTTCAGGCATTTAATGATACGTTTGGTTTGATGACGGATTCTTTTCGAATCGATAATAGTCAGGAGTTCTTTATGGGCAAGATTAATAATGATCAATTTTTTGGTAAAACAGATGCCCGGGTTTTTCTGGAATTAAAACCAACTATTTTCCCATTTAGTTTTGGTAATTCAAATCCTGCAAAGCTCTTTATCGACTCAGTTGTTTTAATAATGGATTATGTAGAAACTTATGGGGATACAAATATTGTGCAAACAGTAAATGTTTATGAAATTGACCAAAATCCTTCAAATAAATTCAACAGTGATTCCCTTTATTTAATAAGAAAAGAGCCAGTTACATATTCTAGTTTACTTGGATCAAGAACATTTGCGCCTAAAACCTTGGGTGATTCTATAAAAGCCTTAAGAGATACTACCGTCAATCAAATGCGAATTCGGCTTAATAATAGCTTTGGTAGCAGATTGTTATCTTATGACTCCACTAAAACTTCAATTAATGGGGCCTATGCTAATGATTCAGCATTTAAATCCAAACTTAAAGGATTTGCTATTAGATCAATGAGTACCGGAAACAGTTTAATGGGATTTAATTTAAATGGCGTCAATACTAAGTTGGCAATTTATTATAGAAATGATACTAGTTCTACTGCTACTCCAAAGCTTGATACAACAATCCGATATTTTGTATTTAATCGATTAAACTGTGCTTCTGCTAATTATATTCAACGAGACTATACGGGTAGTGCTTTAGCAGCATCCGTTGGTGGTTCTGTTCCAGACCCTGCAATTTATATTCAAGGTATTCCAGGAAGTTTTGCTACTATCAAGATTCCTGATTTAGCAACTTTAAGTAATAGAGTTATTCATAGAGCTGAATTGATTATAGAGCAGTTATATGATGTTAGCGATACTATATTAAAGCCTCCAACATTACTTTATCTTGATGCAATTGATCCGACAATTTCTGCAAATGAAAAATTCCGAACAATTCCATATGATGTATCATTTAGTAGTTCAGGGCAATTTAATCTTTTTGATTTTGGAAGTTTTCCTTCTATGTCAATGGATGCTTCAGGTAACAAAATCAGAATATGGAAGTTTAATCTTTCTAGATATATTCAACATGTCTTAAATGGCACTCAGACTTTGTATGATTTACGGCTTCACGCCCCATTTGCGGTTTCTGAGCAATTTGGAATTCCCCCTGGGAGTGACATAAGAGTTCAGGTAAATGTAAATAATACAATTGCAAAAGGAAGAGTAAGGCTAGGAGGTACAAACCATCCTAATCAAAAAATAAGACTTCGATTAGTCTATTCAAAACTTTAATTAATTTATCAAGATATGTTTAAAAGTCTGCTTTATTAAAGAAGCAGACTTTTTTCATTCTGATTGCCCCCTTATCTTTGCCGCCTAAAAATAATATTCATGCCTTATTTATTTACTTCTGAATCTGTTAGCGAAGGACATCCTGATAAAGTAGCAGACCAAATATCGGATGCTTTAATTGATAATTTTCTGGCCTTTGATCCGCAATCAAAAGTAGCCTGTGAAACGTTGGTAACAACCGGACAAGTTGTATTAGCAGGCGAAGTAAAGTCCAAAGCTTATTTGGATGTTCAGGAAATAGCCAGAGGAGTAATACGTAGAATTGGATATACAAAGAGTGAATATATGTTTGAAGCAAGCAGTTGCGGGGTGCTTTCAGCTATTCATGAACAATCTAGTGATATTAACCAAGGTGTAGATAGAAAGAAAAAAGAAGAACAAGGAGCAGGCGACCAGGGAATGATGTTTGGCTATGCAACAAACGAAACAGAAAATTTTATGCCATTGGCATTGGATCTTTCGCATAAATTATTAATTGAATTAGCTGCTTTAAGAAGAGAGAATAAACAAATTAAGTACCTGCGTCC
>JAHEMM010000065.1 GCA_024643655.1 Chitinophagaceae bacterium
AAATAATTAGCTGCCTGATGATTAATAAGATACGATCTGTTTCCTGGACATTATTTCAAGTATTATTCTGGAGCCTGATCATCTGGCTTTCCTTTTATTTTTTCATGGACAATGTGATAGCATTCTTTTATGGCTACCGCAGTAAAAACTTTGGAACTACTTTTTTCAATAACCAGTTTTGGATGGTGCTGCATTTGATTGGTGGTACAATGACTTTGGTATTAGGTCCAACACAGTTCTGGCCTTTTATCCGTCGTCGATATGTAAACTTTCACAGAGTTGCAGGTAAAATATATATGGTTGGTATATTATTGATTGGTATTTCTGTAGCCAGACTTGCAGTAGTGAGTTCCTGTGTACCTTGCCGCATCTCACTTTCCTTATTAGGTTTTTTTGCTGTTCTTGCTACCTGGTTCGCCTGGAAAGCTATTTTAGGAAGAAATATTAAAACACACCGCCAAATGATGGTACGAAGCTATATCTGTGTACTTGGATTTGTAGCTGTAAGGATCGACCAACTACTACCAATGGATTTCTTATTTGGCACTATCGAAGATCCTGTTTTCAGAAGAACAGTGAATGAATATTTTTTCTCCTTTGTACCCTTGATTATTGCTGAGATAATAATGGTCTGGATTCCTTCAGTTTCAAGATTAAAACGCAGAATAAAATAAGTAATATGAAAAAAATACGGGGACTATTATTACTATTGCTTATTACAAGTTATTGCTTTGCACAATTCAACTATCCGGTTGCCCGTACCGAATCTTTTGATACAACAATCTATGGCAAAAAAATAAGCGATCCCTATTTCTGGATGAGCCGGAAAGCTAATGAAAAGGAAATGCTTGACTTTAGTAAAGCACAAAGTAAAATCACACAAACTTTATTAGATAGTATTCACGGAACTGAAAAACTGTTAGTTGCCTGGGGTGAAGCTTTTGCCAATTTACAGGATGAGCTCTGGAATATGAAAACAGTAGGCAAAAAAATATATTATAACCGGGATATACCAGGCGAAGGAACCTGGCTTTGCAGAAGGAATTCACTTGATACGGTAGAAGAAAAAATATTGAGCAAGGTGATCATTAACGGCCAGCATTATTCTATACGCAAAAAAGTATTTGCACATAAAAAACCATTATTGGCGTTGATGCTGACGCAAAGTGGAGAAGCTAATCCACACATTAGAATTTTTGATCTTGATAAAAAAGAATTTTTAGTGGATAGTATAGGAAGAGTTATGTTCAATGATTCCCGTGGCGTTTCGATGACCTGGCTACCCGATGATAACGGTTTATTATATACCCAGGCACCGCCTACAACTAGCGGCAGCGAAATTTATTACAATGGAAAAATTAAACTGTACGGAATTGGCACCAACCCTCAAAAAGACGAATCAATTTTTGGTATAAATATTAATACTGCAATTACCTTAAAAGATTATGAAACACCGTACGTCTATAGTTTCAATAATTCGCCTTATATCATAGCAAGAATTAGAGCCGGTGATACAGATAACTATGCATTTGCTGTTCATTATTCAAAGATTAATGGCAAGCAAACGCCATGGAAAAAACTAAAAGGTTATATCAATTTAGGCGATGGGTTTGATGCAAATGGCAAATACCTGTATGCTGCTACAAAAGGAGGTAACCATTATCAGGTAGTAAAAATAAATATGGCAACCGGAGTAGTTCCAAAAACATTATTATCTAAAACAACTGATGTAATTGCTGCCGTAGACTTTAATCATAATACAGGTATCGTTGCTGGTAAAGATGTAGTATATGTTCTAATAAGACGAGTTGGCGATATGCAGATAATCAAAATAGATTACAAAACGAAAGCTGTTTCATTTTTGCCTATTAAAAATAAAGCAGCTATTGCCGACTTAACATTATTAGGCGATAATGATCTTGTGTTTGCATCCGGTTCTGCTATTCGTAGTAGTCAATACCTTAGATATGATTATAGTAATAGCGATTTGAGTCCAATACCATTTGCCGAAAAAAATTTTGATGCTTCGAATGAACTTACGACAGAAGTTGTATGGATACCGTCCCGTGACGGAAAGCAGATACCCGTTTCAATAGTTTATCAAAAAAAACTACAGCTTAAAAACAATAACCCGTTATTAATTGAGGCGTATGGCAACAGCGGTGCATCCAATGATTTATTCTACAACCCAAATATTGTTCCCTGGTTAAAACTTGGTGGCATTTATGCTTATGCCCATGTTCGCGGTGGTGGTGAATTGGGGGAAGACTGGATGAATGATGGGCAGTTCCCCAATAAAATGAATTCAATTAACGATGTAGTTGATGTAGCTGAGTGGTTTGTAAACAACAAGTATACTTCATCGGCAAAGCAATTAGTAATGGGTGGAAGCGCCGGTAGTTTTTTAGTAGGTATGAGTATTAACCAACGACCTGAACTATTTGCCGGTGGGTTATTTTTAGCAGGTTTACCTGATATTACTACTTATCAAGACGGAGCATTTGCCAGAGAATCAAAATCCGTTGGGCCTGTTAATACTAAAGTTGGTTTTATACATAGTTACAGCATTAGTTCCTACTACCATATTCCTGAAAATAAAAAATTACCAGCGATGTTAATTGTTCATGGAGCTACAGATTATATTTTGGATCAGCATCCTGCGGTACGATATACGGCGAAATTGCAACAAGCACAAAAAGGAGAACGACCAATTTTATTAATGGTCAATGCAGAAGGCGGGCATCTTGGTAGCGACAAAGAAAATTTATATATCTACAAATTTGCTTTATGGCAAACCGGGCATCCCGATTTTCAATTGAAATAAATGTATAAACCAATTTTATTTGTATAAAAGTGGAGTTAAATTAATAACGTAAAAAATTGGATACTTACTATTAAAAAAATATATGCAGCTTAATAAACGCTTCAAACAAACTAATGCAACTAAGCTTATTTATTAGAAAGAACTTTTACCTGGTAATGGGCCTTGTATTTTGGCTGATAGTGATGATAGGTTTTTCGGACAACTGGCTGTATGATGTAGGGCAGCCCAGCAACTACGTCCCTAAACTTATTATCCATGGTCTCTTTGCTTTCTCGTGGTTTACTATCTATTTGATTCAAGTTGGGTTTATTAAAAAACGAAATATTAAGGCGCACAGAAAAGCAGGAATCGCCGGCATGTTAATTTTTATTGGGATGTCGCTTAGCACAGGCTATTTATTTTTATCAATGGTTTTGCGAAAAGGAGATCTAAATCCACTTTCGTATATGACTTCCTCCCAATGGATATTTGCAAATGTACTTGTAGTAATGGCCTACAAAGTGCGAAATAGCAATCCCAGATTGCATAAAACAAATATCCTCTTTGCCAATTTATGGCTGTTACAAGCTGCAATGGATCGCTTTGTTGAATACCTGATTCCATCTGTAAATGCAGGTTATCCAGATTATTATATTCCTGTTTGGCTTATTTGCTATGCCATTCTTTTCGCAACAATGATATGGTATTACAAACGAATCCCGTGGCAGTTGTATATTGGGTTTATCATTTGGTTAGCTGGACTAATAAATGCAATATTAAAAAACGATTTTTGAGGCTATGAAAAAAAATAAGCGGATTCGGAAAACTGATTTTATGGTACTAAAATGCAAATCAAAAATAAAAAACAGGAGATCTTTCCCGCAAAAAATAGATATGAAAAAAACATTCGTCATTTCGATCCTTTTGATTTTTATTTTTTCCTGCAAGAGTAACAATAAAGATAATTTCCCCGCTCCCGAAAAATTAAATGATAGCATTGAAGTATCTACTCTTGAAAACGAAGGCATCGATACCGTGTTCATCAGCAATCTTATTGATTCAATCGAAAAAGGAATTTATCCCAACATCCATAGCCTGTTAATTCTAAGAAACAATAAGCTGGTTTTTGAAAGATACTTTTCAGGAGAAGATGCCATTGCCGGTAAGGGTAAGGTTGGTCTACGTCATCATCAAGTTGATTCTGTACACGATATTAGAAGCATCACTAAAAGCATAATTGGGTTAGCAATACTTATTGCCTATGACAAAGGATTGATTAAAAGTTTGGATGAGCCTGTCTTCAATTATTTCCCCGAATTCAAACAGTATAAAACGGATACAAAAGGAGCGATTACTATAAGGCATTTGCTCACGATGAGGCATGGTTTGGACTGGAATGAAAAAATATCATACAGCGATACTACCAATAGCGAAATTCAAATGAACCGCTCCAATGATCCTATTGACTATTTTTTGAGTAAAAAAACAGTCAATCCCCCTGGAACGGTTTTCAATTACAGCGGTGGATGCCCTCAAACCTTAGCCGCCATCATAAAAAAGCAGAGTGGATTAGAAATAGATGAATTTGTTGCACAAACGCTTTTCAAACAATTAGGCATTTCAACTTTTGAATGGATAAAAGGCAAGCATGGCTTACCCTATGGAGCATCGGGTTTACGAATGCGATCCAGAGATCTGGCTAAAATCGGATTACTTTATCTGAATGAGGGGAAATGGAATGAGGATCAGCTCATTCCTTCAAAGCTTATTAATGAAGCACAACAATTACAAGTTAATATTGAACCTGATTTTGGATATGGGTATCAGGTATGGATTCCAACAGACACAATAAAGGGGAGACCTTTTACAACTACTGAAGCCAGCGGCAATGGTGGACAGATAATCGCCATTAATAAAACATTCAATACTGTTATTGTAATAACCGCAGGGAATTATAACCGAAGAGACATGACCTGGGTGGCGCCTGATCTTTATGTTAAGTATATTTATCCGGCAATTCAATAAGTTTGAATCTGGTAAATGAGAATATAATTTTTAAATGAATTCTATTATTAAAATAAAAAATATAGCAACCGTTTTTTTAGAAGAAGAAATCAACTACTCATCTCTTACCAAAGCTATCGGAGAATATAAAGCGTTACTGTCTGAACTTTCTAATATCAACCTTGAAGAAGAAACTGCAAGATCAAATATTCATTTTGAAACCGGCAAGGCACTAGGTACAACATGGGCAGCCATGTGTGTAAATGACATGATTCGGACAAAAATGTTTGTCAAGGGGATTAACGCTGCCGTTCTATTATTACAAAAAAAGAAAAAGGAGCCTATACATATTTTATATGCTGGCACAGGACCTTATGCAGCACTTATACTCCCTTTGCTTGCAATTTTTACCGAAAAAGAATTACAACTAACATTACTTGAAATAAATAAAGCAAGTTTTGATAATATGCTAAGTGTAATGAATGCCTTAGGTTTTACAAAATTCATTCACACCGCAGAACAAACAGATGCATCTGTTTACAAAATAAAAAACCCGTCGCTAATAAATATAATGGTTACAGAAACCATGCAACATGCACTGGTAAAAGAGCAGCAAGTGCCGATAACTATTAATTTAATGAACCAACTTAGTACTGAAACACTATTGATCCCTCAAAACATTATACTTGAATTGGCATTGATGGACTCCGAAAAATTTTCAACGCATCTTTTAAATAAAAATCAAGCGGATTATTACAAATTGGTTGGAAGAATATTTGAATTAAACACCGGCTCTTTTGTCAAATTTGAAAAAGATGTTGATGCAAAGATTATTTTTCCTGAAGTGAGTTTTGAATTGAGTAAAGAAAATATGAATGATTTTGATAAGCTTATTATTCTGACTACTATTCAGATTTTCGGTAATACCTATATTAAATTAAATGAAAGTGGTTTAACAATGCCATTAATCATTGAAGATATATCTCATAAAAAATCAACTGATTCTTTAATCCGATTATGGTATGAAATTAATAATGTACCGGGTATCCGATTTGAATTAATCAATAAAACAATAACTGAATGATAGTAATGCCACTAAAATTAATTTCAAATCTACTCTTCATCAACTTCCCATTTTCCTAAGCCATCTCTTATCAAAACCGGTTCATTTCCAGTAAAGTCAACAACAGTTGAAGGTGTTGTACCTCCGATGCCACCATCTACAATAAAATCAACCTCGTTCATAAAATTCTGGTGCATAATTTCCGGATCTGTATAATCTTCTACCATTTCTCCTGGTAAAGAAGCACTCAATACCGGGCGGCCTAGCTCCTTTATTATAGCCATGGCAATTTTGTTATTTGGAATCCGCAAACCAATTGTATCCTTTTTGCTTTGCAAGATTTTGGGAACCATTTTACTGGCCGGTAAAATAAATGTATACGGTCCGGGTAAATACTCTTTCAAAACCCTATAAACAGGGTTAGCAATAGGTTTTGCAAATTCACTTAAATGCGACAAATCACTGCACACAAATGAAAGCTGCGCCTTTTTAGGATCTACACCTTTTATCCTGCAAATACGTTCAACGGCTTTTTGTTGCAGAATATCGCAACCAAGGCCATATACAGTATCGGTTGGATAAATGATAATTCCACCTTTTTTAAGCGTTTCTACTATCTGTTTTATCAGTCTGGGTTGAGGATCTTCAGGATGTACATGTAATATCATAAATAACTCGTTGCCTTTAAAAATACTAAGTTTTTGTAAAACATTAGTTTACCTGTTGTCATTTAATATGCAATTTGTATTTTCACCCCTACTTATCTTTGCTTAAATTAAAACCAGACCATGCAATTAAAGCCGGTTGCCACTTTTGATACGATTGACCCGGAAGTGTTTAAAAAAGAATTTTATAACCCCGGTGTGCCGGTAGTGATCAAAAACCTTGCAAAGGAATGGCCTGCATATTCTAAGTGGAATTGGGATTACTTTAAACAATTGGTTGGCGATAAAAAAGTTCCGCTTTACAATAATGTAAAAAGCGATGCTTATACGCCTATCAATACAGCCGATGATTATAAAACATTTGGCGAGTATATTGATATGATAAGTGCTGGCCCTGCAGCCTGGCGAATATTCCTGTTTAATATATTTGATCATGCCCCTTCTTTAATCAATGATTTTACATGGCCCGAGCAGATGATGAAAGGGTTTATTAAAAAATATCCGATGCTTTTTACCGGAGGTGCCGGAAGTATTACCCATATGCATTATGACATCGATCTTTCGCATATCATGCATACGCAGTTTGCCGGAAGAAAAAGAGTATTGATGTTTCCCAAAAAAGAACAATTCAAATTATACCGTAAACCATATGAGGTGTTAAGTCTTGCTGATTTTTCTCATTACTACGAACAAACCGGCACACCTGATTATGAAAAATTTCCTGCACTTAAGTTAGCAGAAGGTTTTGATTTTATATTGGAACCCGGCGATACCTTGTTTATGCCTGCCGGCTATTGGCATCATATGGAATATCTGGAAAGTGGTTTTGCGATGAGCCTCCGTGCCATGCAGCCTTCGTTAGGAGGTAAATTAAAAGGCGCCTGGAGCCTGATCGGAATGCGCAACATTGATACACTGATGAAAAAAACTATGCCCAAATGGTGGTATAAGCGAAAAGAGAAAAAAGTGTATGCGAATGCGGCTAGGGTGTTGGCGGGAGCTTGATGTTATTTATACTTTGTAAAGTTTTATTTCGTTATGAAATAAACTCTGTAATGAAAAAATATTTTCTTTTTTTAATATTTCTTCCACTTCTCTCTTATTCTCAAAAATTTAGTGTCTCGTTTCTTCAACCAAGCCCAATAGCATATATAGGAATAGACAATCCAATAACATGTACTGTGGAAGGTTTAGACTGTAAAAACATAATCATAACGACTGATAACGGCATAATTACAAAATCTTCTGGCAACTCTTATTTATACCGTCCAGAAAGACAAGCAGATACTAAGTTTGACATTTATAAACTTGTCCGTAAAAAAAAGAGGAAGATTGGTGAGTATAGCTTTAGAATAAGAAATTTTTCAGATCCCATTGCATACGTTGGAGGATACAATAACAATCAAAGTATTCAAAAAAATCTTTTAAAAGTTCAACAAGGTGTTAGTGCTACTTGTATCCCGGGATTTGCAATTGATATTCGATACCAGGTATTGAAATTTAATATATCTATTTTCAGAAATAATGCGCCTATTTTTAATACTTATTGTATTGGCAATTCTTTTTCTCCAGAAACAATTAGTGTTTTACAATTAACCCAAAAAGGCGACATAGTATTGTTTCACTCTATATATGTGCAAACTGAAGAAAATGGCGAAGAAAAGTTAGTTTCCCCTGTTCAGTTAGTAGTAATAGAATAGAACTTAAGCAATCGTCCAAACTTCGTTCCCTCTAAGCAATTTATCTAAATCAGCAGGCTTCCTTGATTTTGCTTCTTCTAATTGTGCAGACATTACATCTTCATAACAAGCTCTGTTCGTTTGATAGAAAACACCAAAAGGTCTTGGCAAGTGTCCATCTACTTTCGGGTTATCAAAGATGCGGGTTAGTATTTGAGCTTTATAAATATCCTGCTCATCATGAATCCATAGATCATCTATGCTATTGCCATCATTTAGATTAACAACAACAGGTTTAAATCCATCCAGTTTGATTCCTTTGTCATTATTGTCGCCAAATACTAACGGTTGACCTTGTTCTAAAAAAATTGTTTCTTCGCCTTTTGTTTTTTTATCTGTAAACGTCTCAAAAGCCAGATCGTTAAAGATGTTACAGTTCTGATAGATCTCAAGGAAGGAAGCTCCTTTATGCTGCTGTGTTCTGATAAGCATTGCTTGTAAATGCTTTGGATCCCGATCCATTGTCCGGGCAATAAATGTGGCATCTGCACCCAATGCCAATGCTAATGGATTAAAGGGATGATCGATACTTCCCATTGGCGTACTCTTGGTTACTTTATGCTCTTCAGAAGTTGGTGAGTATTGTCCTTTTGTCAACCCATATATCTGGTTGTTGAACAACATCACATTCACATCAAAATTTCTGCGCAACAAATGAATGGTATGATTTCCACCGATACTTAATCCGTCTCCATCACCCGTTACTATCCATACACTCAGTTCCGGACGGCTGGCTTTCAATCCAGATGCAATGGCTGTTGCCCTTCCATGAATTGAATGCATTCCATATGTATTCATATAATATGGGAAACGGCTACTGCAACCAATTCCTGAAACAATTACAATGTTTTCCTTTGGAATTCCCAATGTTGGCATTACTTTCTGTACCTGAGCCAGAATAGAATAATCACCACATCCGGGGCACCATCGAACTTCCTGGTCGGTAGCAAAGTCTTTAGCTGTCAATACGGGGGCCGTTGTTGTATCACTCATAAAAAAGGGGTTGATACAAATTTAATGAAAGAAATTCTCAATATTCAACACTCAATGTTCAATTTTCAAGTCTGGCGCTATTTTTCCTTATTTTTCTGAGCTGTTGATATGCTTTTTCCAATAATAGCAATTAACTCCTCGGTTTCCTTAAAGATTGATTCCAGTTTTTCTTTTGGTATTATTAATTGCTTTTTTATTATGATTTTTAAAGCCGTTCTACATTCTTTCATTTCCTTAAGAATAATTCCCATTTTATGTATAAAATCGTTTCGAGATTCTGCACCTTGAGCTTCGCCGTAATTAAAAGAAGGGGAATGGCAAGATCGTATTAATTGGCCTGCCATGTAATTTCCTGCCCTGGTATTTGGTAATGCTTCAACAACGTCAATCATTCTACAGGTATAATCTACAAAGCGGTCTTCAAGATCATATTTTCTTTCCCCCATAAATTTTGAGTTTAAATACTTTTAAAATCACTAAAGGCAAACTGAACATTGAAAATTGAGCATTGGTTATTGAGTATTTCCTATAAGTACTTCCCAGTACTCTGCTGCCCTTCTTGTATGAGGAACTACGATCGTACCTCCAACAATATTAGCAACAGCAAATACTTCATACATTTCTTTGGTATTTACACCTAGTTCAAAGGCCTTTCCTAAATGATATTTGATACAATCATCACACCTGAGTACCATACTGGCAACCAAACCAAGCAATTCTTTCGTTCGTACATCGAGGGCTCCTTCTGCATAGGTATTGGTATCCAGATTCCAAAGGCGTTTGATAACCAGATTGTCCTTACTGAGGATGACATCATTCATCCTACTTCTGTAATCATTAAATTCTGTAACTAAATTACTCATGGTGATTATTTTATACTCAAATGTAAAAAAGAAGTGTATTTATCAGTTATAAATATCGGAAAGCTTATTATCAGTAACTTCAATATTTGTTTGAATGGATGCCACCACTTGAAGAATTAAAACGTCAAAAAACAATGTTACATAGAAAAAAAATACTTACTTTTTCTTTTATCGCCTTTTTTATAAGTATAGGGATGGCGGCTGTTAAAAGCACTCAAAAAGAAAGAAATCTTAAAGTGTTGCCTAAAGATATCAGCGATGAAAAGTTGGACAGTATCATGCAGACTTATAATAAAGCCTTAGGTGTAAAATGCAATTTCTGTCATGTTCCATTAAAAGGCTTTACCGATAGCCTTGACTATTTTTCAGAAGCTGAACCCATGAAAGAAAATGCAAGAAATATGATGCGAATGGTAATTAATATCAATAAAACTAATTTCTACTTTGACTCTTTACAAAGACCTGAATATTTAAATACAATTACCTGCAAAACATGTCATCGAGGAGAAGCATTTCCGCCGGAAGACTAATCTTCATTTTTTTTACACGATTTGAGCCACTCCTTTAATCCTTCAACAACCCGTTCTGCAACTTGTTTATGAAAATCCTGATTCAATATTAATTGCTCATCATCTTTATTACTTAAAAAAGCTACTTCTAATAAACAGTTGGGATAATCAGTAGGTCCGCTTAATGCAAAATTGAAGCTTCCGATATTTCCAAAATCCTCCAACCCTTCAATCTTTATCATACTTTCTTGTATAAATTTTGTCATGGGTCTAAAACCAATATACCTGTAGTAAGTACTGACTCCTTTTACACTTTCCCTTACAGAAGAGTTTAAGTGAACGCTAATCATAAAATCAGGCTCTTCTGCATTTATCATTTCTTCTCTTTCCAACATCCCCAGGCTTTCGTTACCTCTCCTTGTCATATATACATCGGCTTCTTTTTCGAGTAATGCCAGTTCAATTCGTTTTGCTATTAATAATGTATAGTTTTTTTCCGCAATTTTTGTTGTAATCCCCGAAGCTCCTGGGTTATTGCCTCCGTGACCGGCATCAATAGCAATTTTCATTTTATCAAGACTTAAATTCTCAGGTTGTCTTTTCACTCTTATCATTAATTTATTATTCTCGTAGAAAATAGAATAACCCCAGTGTTGTTGATGTTTTAATTCAATAATTACACGAAACACATCATCCTCCACTTGTTCATGATAAACATTTTTTATTTCTTTTGCAGAAGTCCGATGTGTAACCCAATTTGTATTACTGGTGGCACCAAATATGTCGATTACAATTTTTGAAGGATTAATTTGCTGAATACTGGTGTAGGGCAGTTTTTCGTCGAGGCTTACAGTAACCCAATCATATTTTTCATCCCCTGTAATTAACAAACTCGCTGTTAAATAATAAGGTTTTACTTCTATTGAAGTATCTTTTTCAAAATTTGATTTGGGCAACCATGCCGATCGGTTTTTTGACAGCTGAATTTTATAACGACCAATTGTACTATCAACCGCCTGTACTAATATACCTGTATCGAGATAGGTCATTTTAGCGCCACCCAAACGATCACCGCCTAATCCATAATCAAGATAGGGTTGTTTCCCGGTTGTTTTACCTGATATAGATTTACTTTCAATAATATTTTGCGCATAAACTGCGTAATTTATAACCAGGCAAAATGTAATTAAGAATCGTATCATTCCACCAAGTTAAATAAAAACATCCGATTAGGATTTTAGTAGTTCTACGAAAATCATTTACACTTTTACTCGATTTTTTAACAAACCTATATTGCTAAAGACTTTAAAATACTTATAGCCGTTAGTTTTACGGAGCGTTGTATTAAGACAACACCAGTTAATAAATCCTTATCCTAAAAAGCTATTATAGAATGAATTTGTACACTATTATGGGCATGGCATCATCCATTGCATTTTTAATCCCAATATTTCTAATACTCGTATTAAAGCTTAGTACTTATCGCAGCTTTAAAGCACTATTAATTTATTATATTTCTGTATTTCTTTATAATCTGATGACTGAAGGATATCTTCTTCTCCCGGAGAATATAATATATTATTGGGGAATAGTTAATAATATGATGGATGCGCCACTTATGTTAGCATTTCTTGTCTATCTAAGCCCTTCAAAAAATTTAACTAAACAAATAAAAGTATCAATTTATGCGTTCATTTTATTTGAGCTGGTAGTAATGATTATTACAAAATTTAGTTTAAATGGCTTAACTATAATTATTGCGCCGGGGCTGCTACTTGTAATATATTTTTGTCTACAGTTATTTTCCCGGTATGCAAAAATGGTTGTTGAACATAATAAGTCAATTGGCAAAGCTTTTATTTCAGGTTCAATTCTTTTTGCATACGGTTGTTTTGTTCTTCTTTATGCCATGTTTTATGTAGCTAAAACAAATCAAATTGAAGATACATTCCTGGTCTATTTTATGGGTACATTTATTTCTTCCCTGCTTATCAGCACCGGGTTAATATTTGAATGGAAAAGAATTAAACAGGTAAAAGAATTAAAAATCACCCGTAAGGAACTTTCTGATATTTATAAAGACACAAATATGGCTGTCCCAAACAGAACAGCCATAGTAGATTTAGATTTTGATAGAGAAGCCTGGAATTAAAAACAATATTTCTTTTCTTCAATCATTTTATCAGCAATACGTCTCCTCGCATCTTTTGTGTTGAAAGGTTCTGCTTTTGTAAACCGCTTTAATCCCATTAATATCATACGTTGCTCGTCTCCTTCGGCAAAACCGTTAATAGCATCTTTCCCGGATTTGTTTACCTTATCAGCCGCATCGTATAAATAAGTTCTCATAATGTCCAGATAGAGCTGATTAGAAGCTTCTCCCTTTTCTTCAACTAACTTCATAACTCTTAGCAACACACTTTCTGCATTAAACGTTTCAATTGCCATATCTGCAATATTCATCAGTACTTCCTGCTCTGTGTCAATCTTCATCATAAGTTTTTGTACAGCTGCTCCCGATGCCATTAAGATTGCTTTTTTCAAATTAGCAACCAACTTTCTTTCTTTTGCAAACGGTGCCTCATCTTCTGCTCCAAAGTCGGGGATACTCATTAGCTCTTTTTGTACCGCCATTGCTGGTCCCATCAAATCCAATCTTCCACCCATAGCTCTTTTCAATGTCATATCCAGCGTAAGTAAACGATTGATCTCATTCGTTCCCTCATATATTCTGTTGATACGACTATCACGGTAGGCTCTTGATATATTATACTCTGCACTAAAACCATTTCCTCCATGTATCTGCACACCTTCATCCACAACATAATCCAACACTTCGCTACCATAAACTTTTAGCATAGCACATTCAATTGCATACTCTTCAGCACCACCTAACAGCGCTTCATTAAAAGGTTTACCGGCAGCAATTAATTCGGCTTCCTTTTCATCAATCCATTTTGAAGTACGATATAAAGCTGACTCACCAACAAATATTCTGATGGCCATTTCAGCTAACTTATGTTTGATTGCTCCAAAATTTGATATTGGTTGTTTGAACTGTTCTCTTGTAATAGCATATTCAACTGTATTACTCAATGCTTTTCTTGCACCACCCAATGCTGCTGCACATAATTTTAATCGCCCAATATTTAAAATATTGAATGCAATTTTATGTCCTTTACCAACTTCACCTAATAAATTCTCAACCGGCACTTTACAATCCTGAAAATATAATTGAACAGTAGAAGATCCTTTAATTCCCATTTTATGTTCTTCCGGCCCTTGTGTAAAACCCTCTGTTCCTCTATCTATAATAAAAGCAGAAAATTTGTCACCATCTATTTTTGCAAACACTGTATATACTTGTGCAAATCCACCATTAGTGATCCAGCATTTTTGCCCATTTAATAAATAATGTTTCCCATCTTCACTCAACTTTGCAGTTGATTTTGCGCCTAATGCATCGCTACCACTATTAGGTTCTGTAAGTCCATAAGCACCGGCCCATTCGCCACTAATCAATTTGGGAATATATTTTTCCTTTTGTTCTGGAGTACCGAAATATAAAATTGGCAAAGTACCAATACCAGTATGTGCAGCAATGGCTACAGAAAAAGAATGCCCTGCTCCCAGATATTCATTGATGATAGTAGAAGTGACAAAATCTTTTCCTAATCCGCCATATTCTTCGGGGAATGAAGTTGCCAGCAAACCTTGTTCACCAGCTTTTGTAACTAAAGATTTCATCAGTCCTGGTTCCAGATCATCAATACGATCCAAGTTTGGATAAACTTCTGCTTCCAAAAATTGATTACACATGTCTCGTATCATCAATTGCTCTTCACCAAAATCTTCTCTGGTAAATGTTTCAGCTGGAGACGACTCCTTTACTAACCATTCGCCACCTTTTATTGCGGCATGCGTTAAAGTTTCAGTATTCATTTTATTTAGGTTTATATTTTTTGTTATTTTAAATTATCATACACTATTTGTAATACTTCTTTACAAATATCAATTTTATCAGAAGGGACCTTTTCCAATGCTTCATTTAATGTTTCATTAGCAATAGCCATAGCTTCATCTTGTAATTTTTGTGCATCTTTAGTTAGATATATCAGGTTGATTCTTCTGTCGTTTTGCGAAGCGACTCTTTTTACAAGATTTAGCTTTTCAAGATTATCTACTAACCGGGTTATACTTGGCTTGTCACGAAAAGTAGCATTACAAATTTCCTGCTGACTAATCCCCTCTTTTTTCCATAAATGATACAATACACTCCACTGTTCAATCGTAATATTTAATCCTGCTGTATTGAATTTCTTCTGCAATCGCCTGGCAATAGCAGTTGAAGCTTTACCCGTAATAAAGCTGTATAATTCTCCTCTTTTAAATTGGTTGTTTGGCATATAGTTGTTTGTGCAACTATTCAAAATTAGTATTATATTTGAAATAGCCAAGATTATTTTCGCTAAACTTTTGCCAGTTTTTATTAAAATGGAAACTAAACAGCTTATTTATAAGAGTTCATCTATTAATTATTACAGATTTGGTTCAGGGCCAAAGACTGTTGTTTGCTTTCATGGATATGGTGAAGAAGCGTCTGTTTTTGAGTTTATGGGTAAGCATGTTGGAAATCAATTTACTTTTTATGCCATTGACCTCCCCTTTCACGGAAAGACTGACTGGAAAGACGGGTTTATTTTTAAAACTAAAGAACTGCTGGAAATAGTTGAAGGAATATTAGAACAAAACAACCTTAAATTTCGAACCTTAAACTTTAAATTTTCCCTCCTCGGTTTCAGCCTTGGGGGTCGGATCGCACTAAGTCTTTATCAATCCATTCCAAAGCAAATTGAAAAAATCATCTTACTTGCACCTGATGGATTGAAAGTAAATTTCTGGTACTGGCTCTCAACCCAAACCTGGTTAGGAAACCGGTTTTTTAAACTCACTATGTATAGGCCTGGTTGGTTCTTTGGCTTTTTAAAATTGCTTAACAAGTTAAAATTGGTGAATGCAAGTATTTTCAAATTTGTTAATTATTATATCGGCAATTCTGAAGTAAGGCAGTTACTCTATGCAAGATGGACAACATTGCGAAAGATAAAACCCAACATTTCCATAATTAAGAGAAGCATTCTTAAAAATAAAACTCCAGTTCGCTTAGTTTATGGAAAACATGATCGTATCATTCTGTCTTCAGTTGGAGAGAAATTCAGACAAGGAATTGAAGAACATTGTACAATTTCAGTTATCCATGCCGGCCATCAGGTATTGCATGAAAAACATTTGAAAGAAATTCTGTTAGCCTTTCGATAAGTCTATTGACAATTATTTGCAATATATGTCTTTAGACCATTTGAGTTTGTGATTTTTTTTGTGTTAAGCCGTTTAAAATTTCCATGATCATCTTGTTTTAACAGGGCAACCCCAACATTATATTTTCCCAGGATAAAAGCCATTGCCATTTCATCGCTTGCAGCATAAATACCTTTCAATTCATTAAACTCATCTACCAGAGAATCCGGAAATCCGGGCTGATAACCCGGGTTTGTTACTTTCGGATACTTTATGACAAAATTTCTGGCAGTTTGCAGATCAATAATTACCAGCGCATAAACAATTCCATTTGCAGTTATGATATATCTTGTTTCATAATGCCTGTTTTCGGTTGCCATATTAATAAATCCATATAGATCACCACTGGATGGAGGTGTTTCTTTGGTATGGTTATGAATATCTGCAAACATGTTGTCTATAATTTCAAGCCCTGTACTGTGTCCACTACCCGTACTCATTGCAGAGATTATATTGTTACCACTCACATCTTTTCCAAAAGAAATGGCATGTTCCAAACTATCATTACTAAAAGCATTTTTAATGTTAGCTATAGCCTTTGAATAGATATTACTTTTGGAAAAAATTTTGGCTTTAATTGAATTTGATTGTGATTCAATGCAAGGATCAATTGGTAGCGATGGTTGACTATTGTTATTTTTTGAGCCAGCTTGTTTACAAGTAATAGAGGTTAGCAGCATTAATAATAGAGCTGCTGCTAAAGCAGAAAATAATTTGATTTTCATAAAAAAGGAATAGCTTTTCCGTTCAACTATTAGTTTGTTTTAAAGTAAAAGTACAAGCTTTGCTACACAGATTACAATGTTTAGATTTGCTCATCTACATGTATCTTTTGTATATAATTATACCACTATTTACTGTTTATGGCGGACTTATCCTTTATTACTGGAATGGCTGGCAATCAATTCCTTATTATTTCCAAGGCACTGAACCTTTACAAACAAGTATTTCAGTCATAATACCTGCCCGAAATGAAGAAGAAAATATTAGTGATTTATTAGAAGCATTGCAAAAACAAACATATCCATCTTCTTTGTATGAAATAATTGTTGTAGATGACCACTCTACAGATGAAACAGCAGCCATTGTTCAGCAATTCCCATCCGTAAAACTGATTAAATTAAAAGAAAACAATATCAACTCTTATAAAAAGAAAGCCATTGAAACAGGTATTGCTGCTGCAACAGGCCAACTCATTGTTACAACAGATGCAGATTGCATGCCGGGAAAAGATTGGTTGAAAACGATCGCTGCATTTAAAGAAGAAAACCAATCTGTATTTATTGCAGCCCCTGTTGACATTAATTGTAATTCTTCATTAGT
>JAHEMM010000066.1:0-3402 GCA_024643655.1 Chitinophagaceae bacterium
GCCTTTCATTAACATTCCTTTTGTAATCGATGTGGACAGTAGTACGTCTTATAGATATATTTATTCACCCTAAAAACGTACAACTATGAAAAAAATTTTTACATTATTAATCGCTTTAGGTCTGTTAACGGTTGCTGATGCACAACGAGGAAATAAGAACAGACATCCGAAAGTTGGTGTTAGCATTTCAGTGGGCAACAACGGAATTTATCAAAGTAATTTTGCAGCAGACAGACTACTCCGACAGGAACTTGCCCGCATTAATTTTAAGTACGATCGCAAAATTCGTCAGGTAAGAAACAATTATTTTATGTTCCGTTTTGAAAAGATGAGAAAGATCCGCAGGTTGGAACAAATGCGTCAGCAGGAAATTAACAGAGCCTATGCAAAAGCAAGGATTACTAATAACCGGTATGGCAACAAGCACAGACGCTTTTAAATTAAAAGAAGAAAACATAGCCACCAAAGCCTCCGTAAACAAGCGGAGGCTTTTTACTTTTCAATGTATTCTTTCTATAAAAAGCTGTTAGCTTAAAACCTGCACATTAACGTTCCTTTTGTAAACTGTGGTATTTCGTTTGCATCTTATCAGATATTATTCACTTATAAATTTAAAAATTATGAAAAGAATCTTTACCCTATTAGTTGCCGTTGGAATGTTAACTATGGCCCAGGCTCAGCCAGGCACCAGGAACAGCCGACAAAATGATCAACGTACTGATCAACGTAATGATGATCGAAATGATCGTTGGGATGATGACGATGGTTATTCAACTATCCGATCAAACGATCACAACAGTTTTGACAAAAACATTCGTTTTGAAAGCCGCTTTGCTGCAGAAAGACGGATGAAAATAGAAATCGCTGAAATTAACCGGGAGTATAGTTACAAAATACAAAGGGTTAAAAACAACTACCGTCTTTTCCGTTTTGAAAAGCAAAGAAGAATCAGTTTCCTGGAGCGTCAGCGTCAATGGGAAATAAATAAGGTGTATGAGTATTTCAATAACAGATTCAATAAATATGATCGTAACGATCATGGACATACAGAAAATCGCCGTTATTAAATAGTATTAAACCCCTATCAAACAGCCCCTTCGTTGCGTACGAGGGGGTTTTTCTTTTTATGCAATTATTTCCATTTGATATTACAACCGATACTGGGGCGTTGCTCAACTGCTATCGGCTCATTGTTTATTAAACGATCAAATGCATTTCTGATATCATTTCCTGTTACAGCAATTCCATTTCCGGGACGGGAGTCATCAAGTTGCCCACGGTACACCAGTTCTTTGTTATTGTCATAAATGAAAAAGTCGGGAGTGCAGGCAGCATTGAACGCTTTGGCCACTTGCTGCGATTCATCATAGCAATAAGGAAAAGGATAGTTTAGTTTTTCTGCCACTACTTTCATTTGCTCCGGTCCATCATGCGGATGAGTTACAATATCATTTGCACTAATGGCGAGAAAACCGATTCCTTTTTGGTTATAATCATTTGCCAGTTTTACCAGTTCATCATTTATATGCAATACAAACGGGCAGTGGTTACAGATGAACATGATTAATGTGGCGATCTCACCTTCAATATCGCTGAACGAAATTTGTTTTCCGGTTATAGTATCGGGAAGATTAAAGTCGGGAACAACTGTTCCTAATGCGACCATTTCAGAAAAGGTTCTTGCCATAGGGTAAAGATACAACTCCATAAAATCTATCTTAAACAATCATTCTATATGAGCCTGGATTTCGTTATATTTATGTTCTACATTCAACATTTAATTTTCAACTTTTAAATTAATAACATGTCATCAGTAAAAGCTTTTGCTGCTCTCGATAATAGCAGCCCTTTAGTACCACATACAATTGAACGAAGAGATCCGAAACCACACGATGTGCAAATAGATATTTTATTTTGTGGTGTTTGTCATAGTGATTTGCATTTTGTAAAAAATGATTGGGGTATGTCTACCTATCCATTGGTACCCGGTCATGAGATTGTTGGAAAAGTAACGGCAGTCGGACCTCATGTAAAGAAATTCAAAGTAGGAGATCTTGCAGGTATCGGTTGCCTGGTAGATAGTTGCCGTGATTGTGATAATTGTAAAGAAGGTTTAGAACAATATTGCTCGAATGGATGGGTGGGTACTTATGGTGGTCAGGAAAAGGATGGCAGCGGTGCTACCTATGGTGGTTATAGCAAAACCATTCTTGCACATGAAGATTTTGTATTGAAGATCTCTGAAAAACTAGACCTTGCAGCATCAGCACCATTATTGTGTGCAGGTATTACAACCTATTCACCGCTTCGCCATTGGAAAGTAGGCAAAGGAACGAGGGTTGGTGTGTTAGGATTAGGTGGATTAGGACATATGGGTGTAAAATTAGCTGTAGCAATGGGTGCAGAAGTAACAATGCTAAGCCATACTCCATCCAAAGAAGCGGATGCGAAAAGATTAGGTGCACATCAGTTTGTTCTTACATCTGATGAAGAACAAATTAAAAAAGTAACCGGTTATTTTGATTTTATACTGGATACCGTATCTGCAGCACATGATTATAATTTTTATTTGGGACTGTTGCGTACCAACGGAGTAATGGTTTGTGTTGGCGTTCCACCAGCACCGGCACAGATTCCTGCCATGAATCTGATATTTGGTCGAAAAAGTATAGGAGGTTCATTAATAGGCGGCTTACCCGAAACTCAGGAAATGCTGGATTTCTGTGCTGAGCATAATATTGTAAGTGATATTGAAATTATAGCGATGAAAGATATAAATACAGCTTATGAAAGACTGGAGAAAAGCGATGTGAAGTATCGATTTGTGATTGACATGTCGACTTTGTAAGCAAAAAAAAATAAAACTTAAAAAAGCTGTCCTTCATCAGGCAGCTTTTTTATTTTAGTAATACTATTTATAAGTACTGCATTTCCTATATCTCTGCATATGCCTTTATTCTGGCAGCATCAGGTTCCATTGACTCTTTATTTAAATCTGTTAATGCTGATAATTATTGAGAAAGAAATAATAGCTTAGTGCTCAAGCAATAAAAAATCAGCGTAAAGTCTTTTGGCTATTTTTCCCGGCCTTCCATTACCAATTTTCTTATTATCAATTTTTACTACCGGCATAATTTTTTTTGTAGTGCTGGTTAAAAAAACTTCATCGGCAGAAAACAAGTCATCTAATGTTATATCTTTTTCTTCTACCTCAATAAGTCCTTTTGCCAAATTCAGTACCTGTTTCCTAGTTATACCCAAAAGTATATTTTTTGCCGGCGTTTGTAGTATGTTGTTTTTCGTAACAATAAACACATTAGCCCTTGGAAATTCTGTTATTATATTGTTCTTATAATACAATACATCATTAAGTTTTTTTTCTTTTAGCTGCGGCTGCAACCA
>JAHEMM010000066.1:3502-17251 GCA_024643655.1 Chitinophagaceae bacterium
TTTGTAGTATGTTGTTTTTCGTAACAATAAACACATTAGCCCTTGGAAATTCTGTTATTATATTGTTCTTATAATACAATACATCATTAAGTTTTTTTTCTTTTAGCTGCGGCTGCAACCAAACACCCATTAAATAGTTAGTACTTTTAATTTGTGGCAATTCCCGTTGATGCTCATAAGTCATAATTGAAAATCCGTTTTCATAATCTATTAAAGGCGGAGTAACAAGTTGATTACAATTGATCATCAAATTAGGGTCACCAATATTATACGTATCAGAAGAATAACCTCCGGTAAGCATTAAACGTATTCCTGCATTAGCAAATGATGATTGATTTATCAATTGCATAACAATATCAGAAAGCTCATCTCTTGATTTATTTATTTTCAAATGCATTGCTGCTGCTGAAAGAAAAAACCGATCAAGGTGATCTTGCAGAAACATGGGTTGCCTGTTTGCTGTTCTTAAAAAATCAAATACAGCATAACCTCTTTGTATAGAAAGATCTGAAGTATGCAATATTGCATCATCATCATTCAGGTATTGGTTATTAAAAAATACTGGCATTTTATTAGTTTATGCGGTTATATTTTTTAAACAATTCAATTACTTTATTCAATGGCAAAGCTTCAACTAATCTGCCATTCTTTCCCTTCATTGTTTCAGCTGCAAATAAAGAATTGATAATTGCTTCTTCGGTGGCTTCAATAGTTGCCATAAATAAGGGTGACATCGCATCGTTACTCAAAACATTTTGATGTAATTTATCTGGTGCAGCATGTGGTATTCGCAATGTACTGTCGGTTGAAAACGCAATTACATAATCACCACTACCATTGCTGGCAATACCTCCTGTTTTTGCCAATCCCATAAAAGCTCTTTTGGCCAATCGTTCCAGATTTCTTCCATCGAGTGGTGCATCTGTAGCAACTACAATCATACAACTACCATCTGCTGTTTCATTTAATTGATCGCTTAAGTAATATTTTTTTAATTCTTCACCAACAGGTACACCATTTATATTTAATACTCCTCCAAAATTTGTTTGTACTAAAACACCAACAGTATAACCGCCCAGTTTTTGGGGCAGTACTCTTGATGAGGTTCCAATTCCTCCTTTAAATCCAAAACAAACAGTACCCGTGCCAGCACCAACATTACCTTGTTCCACTTTTCCGCTTTTAGCATTCTGTATAGCCGTTAACACATCCTGTTTAGTTAAACTTTGGCCCCGAATGTCGTTTAGATAACCATCATTTGTTTCACCCACCACTGCATTTATTGATTGAACTGTTTTATTTTCTTTTTGTGAAATGGTATAGTCGATCACCGCATTGATGGCCGTAGCAACGCTTAATGTATTGGTTAATATGATCGGCGATTCTATGTTTCCTAATTCTTTAACCTGTGTATAGCCTGCCAATTTTCCAAAGCCATTGCCAATGTAAATAGCAGCCGGAACTTTTTGTTGAAATAAATTTCTGCCATGTGGTAAAATTGCAGTTGCTCCTGTTCGCACAGAATCTCCTGCTATCAACGTTTTATGCCCGACTTTTACTCCATGTACATCAGTAATAGCATTTAAGTTTCCCTGTTGCATTACTCCTATACGAATTGAAAAGTCACTCAACTTATTTTTTGATTGCCCGTGTAAGTGATTAACAATGAAAATTGATACTATTAAAAAGTAGAGCTGCCTCATACAAAATTTTAAAGGAAAGATAAAAAGATTTATCTGCTCAATGACAAAAGGTTTGCTTTAATGATTACTATTGATTAACTTAATGTACTAAAATTACTGCTATGATTTTTGTATACATTTTTATCGGCCTTATTGTTTTACTATTAGTTGCTGCTGCTACAATGCCAAAATCATATAGTATTGAAAAAACTATTGTTATCAACCGTTCATCGAACGAAGTAATGAATAGAATTGCAGATCTTTCTTATTACAGCCAATGGAATCCGTGGCAACAAAGCGACCCTACTGCCAAAAGTACTATTACAGGAACAGCTGGATCCTCAGGACATAAATATGCATGGGAAGGAAAGAAAGTTGGTGTAGGAAGTTTAACGCTGTTAAATATGGATAGCAAGCATATACACTTTGAGCTGGAATTTTTTAAACCCTGGAAGGCAAAAGCCAAAGACAACTGGCTATTTGAACAATGGAGCGATGGTAATGAAACAAAAGTAACCTGGCAGAATAGTGGCGATCTTCCCTGGCCAATGGCAAGATTGATGGGACCAATGCTGAATAAAAACTTAAATCATCAGTTTGAACAAGGGCTGAATAACTTAAAGAAGATGTGTGAGGGAGAAGGTAATTAGTTATTCGGTTGAGTTTTTATTCAGGGTTTACAATTCTAAATATTCTTAAGGTCTGTTATAGTCTTTTCGGAAATAATATTTCCAGTATTTAAAGTTGATGCTGGTTCAAAGAGCATTACTTCTACTTCTTCCTTTGCATTGGGACGATGTTCTACCATTTTTGGCACAACTAAAAACTCTCCTTCATTTATTGTTACTGTTTTATCTCTGAACTCCATATCAAAGCTTCCTTTTACCACATAGAATAACTCATCTTCGTTTGCATGATGATGCCAGTCGAATGTTCCTTTAAATTTTACCAGTTTAATATGTTGTCCATTTAGCTCTCCTGCAATTCGTGGATTCCAATAATCGTTGATCAAAGAAAATTTTTGGGCTACGTTTACTTTATCCATATTAATTAATTACAATTTTGTCTGCTACTGTCTTTGCTTTTTTTCTTAGGCTTGTCATATCAGTATTAATCTCATCATATACTAAGGCAACCGCCATTCTGCGATATGGTCTTGTTGTTGGCTTACCAAAAATTTTAATATCCGTATTCTTTTCTTTCAACGCATCTTCCATACCGGTAATAGTGAATTGATCAGCCGTATTATTGGCCAATACAACAGCGCTTACACCAGCTCTTTCTAATTTTATCTCCGGAATTGGTAAGCCAAGGATTGCTCTTGCATGCAATTCAAATTCAGTTAAATTTTGTGTGCCTGCCAGCGTTACCATTCCCGTATCATGTGGCCGGGGGCTAAGCTCTGAAAAGTAAACACCTTTGTCAGTTAAAAAAAATTCTACTCCCCAAATACCTGCTCCTGTTAAGGCAGTTGTTACTTTTTTTGCCATTTCACAAGCATCTAAATAATCTTTTTCGCTGATAGCTATGGGTTGCCAGCTTTCCTGATAATCACCTCGTTCCTGGCGGTGACCAATTGGCGGACAGAATAATGTTTCTCCGTTTTGTTGAGTAACAGTCAGCAATGTTATCTCAGCATGAAAAGCAATGAATTCTTCAATGATCACTTCTTTCAGATCACCCCGTGAATTATTCATTGCATAATCAAAGACTGTTTGCATATCTGCATCACTCTTTAATATACTTTGTCCTTTTCCACTGGAAGACATTAATGGTTTAACAACACATGGTAAGCCAATTTCAGTTACTGCTTTTGTAAATTCCTCATAAGTTGTTGCATAAAAATAGCTAGCCGTTTGTACCTTAAGTTCTTTACTTGCCAGATCTCTAATCAGTTTACGATTCATGGTAAAGTTGGCAGCTTTGGCACTTGGAATTACTTGAATATTTTGCTTTTCATAATCATAAAAGCGTTCAGTTCGGATGGCTTCAATTTCCGGAACAATTAAATCGGGTTTGTGTTTGGCAACAATTTCATCCAGTTCTTTCCCATTTAACATGTCAATCACTTCAAAGCCATCAGCAACCTGCATAGCCGGAGCTCCGGCATAACTATCTACTGCTATAACAGATTGACCTAATCTTTTCAAAGCAATTACCAATTCTTTTCCAAGTTCACCACTGCCTAATAAGAGTATTTTTTTATGCATATTTCACTTAAAATTTTTCATAATAATAGCTATTACATCGAATTAATAAACCAGAAAGTTAGATAAAATTGGCCACCGTTGGTAATTTGAGAGTTTTTGAAAATACTATTGATTTTTTTTGTTTAAGAATTGAAAGATAATCGATGAGTAAATATCAACAAGTAAAATAAATATAAAAATAGATTGCTGTTAGTTGAACTAATCTAAGTTAAGTGGGTTATTACTTTAAATAAATAATTAAATAAACTATCATGAAAAAACTATTTGGAACATTATTAATTGCTAGCGGAATATTATTTTCAAGCAATATTAAAGCACAGCAAAATACAATTGTAGATATAGCTGTTGGCTCTAATGCTCATACTACTTTAGTCGCTGCAGTAAAAGCTGCTGACCTGGTTACAACGTTGCAAAGCGAAGGACCTTTTACTGTATTCGCACCAGTAAATGAAGCATTTGGAAAATTACCTGCTGGTACTGTTGAAACATTACTAAAGCCAGAAAACAAAGCAACGCTTGCAAAAATTCTTACTTATCATGTTGTAGCTGGCAACTTAGATGCTGAAGCTGTGGTAGGAGCAATCAAAGCAGGAAAAGGCAAAGCTGTTTTAACAACCGTAAGTGGTGGTACATTAACTGCTTCTCTGGAAAAGGGTAAAGTAAAACTTACTGATGAGAATGGTGGTGCCAGTTATGTAACAGCAACAGATTTAAAGGGAAGTAATGGAATCATTCATGTAATCGATACTATTATTCTTCCAAAATAAAATTAATTATCTCTCCAAATAAAAAACCCTGACGAGTCGGGGTTTTTTATTTCCATATATAACAGCCATAGTTAATTTCATTAATAGAAAAATTGTTCTTTTACTATTTTCCCATCTTTTACCTCGTATACAGCAATTTCATCAAGCTTTTGTCTACCCATTCCTTTCATTGTGCAATCCATTCCCATGGCAACAGCAAAATGAGTGCCTCCTACTTGTGGTTCATTTGAATAACCGCCGTGCATTTCCTCTATCATGGCGCCAAATTTTTTCCCTTTTTCTTTAATAGCAGCCAACCCTTCAACTGTTTCAAAACCTATCGCTTGTGGAGGCTCAATACTTATTGCATTATCAGCATATAGTTCATTCTGCGCATCATCCCATTGCCCTTTTTGTGCCAATTCATGAAAACGATTTGCGATTTCTTGTGTTGTCATATTAGTAATATTTAGTGGTTAAAAATAAAGGAAGAAATTACTCAATTTTATTAGCGTTTTAAAGTTTAATTTATTAATGGTAAATGATAAGGATGAAGTTATTTTTACAAAAAAAATCATTGTATAGAGTTCTGTTTCTATTAGTAGTTATTTCAGGTTGCTCGGTCAGTAAAAATCCTTTGCGTAAACAGGTCAAGCTTTTACAAAAAGGCATCATCAAAGATGATACAAGTTATGTGTATTCACTACCCTATGAAGAAGGAAAAACATTTAGAGTAATACAAGGCTACTTCAGCCGGTTTACCCATAAAGAAAGAGCGGCTCTTGATTTTAATATGAAGCGAGGAACAAAAATCCTTGCTGCCAGAGGCGGTGTAGTAGTAAGGGTAAAAGAAGATGGTACTTTGGGTGGATTAAAAAAGAAATACCGGTCACATGGTAATAATATCGTAATACAACATGACGATGGCTCAAGAGCTGGTTACTGGCATTTACAATATAACAGTGCCGAAGTTCAGGTTGGTGATACAGTTAAGCAAGGTCAATTAATAGCATTGAGCGGAAAAACAGGTTATGCATTCGTGCCACATCTTCATTTTCTGGTCTGGCGTTCAGGAGGCGGGCAGTGGCAGCAAATTCCTACACGGTTTCAAACTTCGAAGGGAATAAAATATTTAAGAAGCTGGAAAAGATATAAACGCAAAGCCGATTAGTTGATATAAGAAAACTATTAGATTAACTGTTTTCAGTAACTAGTCCATACGGATGTTCTTTTTCTATTAACCATTCAGATAGTTCTGTCCATAGCGTTCTTCTCATTGATAAATGAAAGAATCCAATGTGACCAACTTTTTTTATCCCTAATGTTTTGGGATTAATATGATGCCACGACAAATCAGCTTTGTCAAATTTATCTAATAATTCCTTTACAGCATCGGGACGGCAATACCAATCGTCTGTAAACGTATAAACCAATAACGGTATGTCCAGTTTCTGATAATTACTTTCCGGAAAAGTATCAAACAGTCCATTAGTACTGCTGCTCCATTCAGACCATTGATACATAACACCTTTGGGAATATCTGTAATCTTTTTAAATAATCTTGCCGGATAGTAACCAAGAACTTTATTCAGCACCGGTATAAATAATCTAATTATAGACATCCTGATACGATCTTTTAATGGCCGTAATCTTTTGTAGGACAAGGAACTGCTGACTAATATCATTTTACTGATATACTGGCTTGCCTGTGCCAAGCCGATAATTTCACCGCTAATGCAATGACCCACATAAATGATTTCTTTATCAGGAAAATTATTTCTTGCATATAAAAGTACTGCATCCAAATCCTGAGTAGCCCATTGGTGCATATTCGCTTCAAACCCTTTAAGGTGTAGTGGTGCAGATTGTCCAATTCCCCGGTAATCAAAAGTGATAACCGTATATCCCAATTTCTTATAAAAGCTTGCGAAGAAAAAATAAAACTCTTTTGATATTCCAATAGCAGACCCAACTACAATCGTATATCCGTTTTTCTTTTTTGGATTGAATACGGTTCCAAAAATTTTACTTCCATCTTTTGTTCTTATTTCTATTGTAGTTTGCATTGCTGATTAAAATCGATAAATTCTTATAACAAAAATGCATCAAACTTATAATAATGGAAACAGTAAACTAGTTGATACGGTATACGTATTGAGCAAACGGACTGTTTAATGAGTGAACTAATGATCAACTAGCCTAAAAGATCCATTAACTCTTCTCTTCGTCCCTTTGAAACCGGGATCTTCATTTTATTCTCCATGACCAAATAGCCGCCATCGCTTCGAATAAATTCGTTTACACGATTAAGATTAATCAAGTAGGAATTATGAGGCCTGAAAAAATGATAGGGCATTAACATGTCCTGAAAATCCTTTAATGTTTTTGAAATTAATTTTTTTCGCCCTTCAATCATATAAATATTGGTGTAATTACTATTTGCTTCGCAACAAATAATATTATTCGGATCAACAAATTCAATACTTTCTTTAGAAGCCAATGCTATTTTTCCCACTTTGCCTTTTCTTTCTGCGTTTACATTATCCAATAAAACATCTATTTGTTCTGTCGGAATTTTACCCTGTGCTTTAGAAAGATGTTTTTCGATAGCTTCCTTTAATTCTTTATTCTGAACAGGTTTTAATAAATAATCCAACGCACTGAATTTAACTGCCTGAATTCCAAAATTATCATAGGCGGTAGTGAAGATGATGTCAAACGGGAGATCTCTGCCCAATTCTTCCAAAACATCAAACCCGTTTAGCATTGGCATTTCAATATCAAGAAAAAGTAGATTGGGTTGGGTTGTTTTTAAAAAAGCCACTCCTTCTGCAGGATTCCCGAAAGCGGCTATCACATTTACTTCTGGGCAATAATTTTCCAATTTCCATTTTAATGTATCAATACTATGTTGTTCATCGTCAATAATTACTGCTTTAATCATACTAAAAGGTTGAATGTTTTAAAATGGGATTACCAATTCTACTCTTGTTCCCAATGGATTTCCAGCATCATCTTTTAAATCAATTATTTTCACACTTGTATTTGTATTATATAGCTTATTAATCAAATCAATTCTGTCCTTAGTAATTTGCATTCCCATTGATCTTTTGTGGTTCCCTGGTTTTTGTGCCTTTATTGCTGCCGCCTTATCTCTTCCAATTCCATTATCCTGAATAATACAAATTAATTTATTCTCATTTTCTTTGATCTTAATATCGACCTTTCCTGGTTTATCATTATTTATATGCATTAACCCATGCCAGATCGCATTTTCAACATAAGGTTGGATTAACATGGGTGGAATAACAATTGATGCTGTATTCAAATTATCAGCAATATTGATTTCGTACTGAAACTTATCTTTAAATCGCAGACTTTCCATTTGCAAATACAAATCCAATAATTCAACTTCGTCCTTTAAACTTGTATAATTAGATCTTGAGTTTTGCAATATCAATCTCATTAACCTGGCAAAATTATTCAGGTACTCTGATGCTTTGCCTGATTCATTTTTTATAATATAACTATCAATTGAATTTAAACTATTAAACAAAAAATGAGGGTTCATTTGAGCTAATAGGGCAGTCATTTCTACACTTGCCAGTTTTTTCTCAAACTGAGTTTTCAATTTTTCTTTTTTCCTGATCTGCCTTACTCTGTTTTGATAAATTGCATAAATAATTCCAGCAATTAATACTAGTAAAGAAAAACGAAACCACCAGGTCTGCCACCAAGGGGTAATAATGTAAATTGGCAACTCCAGCATTTTTTCATTCCATACACCTTCATTATTTGCTGCCTGTAATTGAAAGATATAATGACCCGGTGGAATATTGGTGTAGTTTGCATACTGGCCTCCTTTTACTTCCGTCCAATTATCAAAATCCCGTAACCGGTACCTAAATCGAACACCTTCAGGCATTGTATATGCTTTTGCAGAAAAGTATATGGTTAAAAAATTTTTCTTATACCCAAGTTTTAATTCTTTATGCTGATATTCCGAGCTATTTATAACTTTATTAAATACTTTTAGCTGATCAATATAAGGCTCAGGCAATTCAGCATTTCGCTTTAATTCTTCCGGATTGGATAATGTAATACTGTTACGTCCACCAAAAATTAATTCCCCTGATGGTAAAAATGAAAAATGATAAAAGTCGGGTGTTTTAACACCATATGAAAAACTATAAGTTGATAAGGATAGATCATTAGCATCAATTTTTACTAATTCATAAGGTGTATAACCCCAAACGTTACCGCTTTTATCTTTTGCTAATGAAATTAAATATCCATTAATATTATTGCTACGAAGATTGTACTTTTTTACAATCCCCTTTTCAGGATTTCCACTTTCAATGTAACCATACCAACCATCAGGTCCAGCTACCCAGATTTTTCCATTTTTATCTTCTTTAAATGCATTTATTATCGGAAAAATATTATCTAGTGATTTACTGTAAATAAAATTTACAATTGAATCTTGTTTATAAAGGTGTACTGAAAATCCATCATTTCTTGCTACCCATACATTATGTTTGCTATCCTCATAAAGATTACTAAGTCTGACTAAGCCCGGCTCTGCTATATCTGGTATCAACTCCTCTTTGTACGTTTTGTATTTATTTTTTTGGATATTCCATTTTATCAGCCCTTCGTCTAAAGCGCAAATCCAAATATTTCCTGTTTGATCTTTTATCAAGTCTCCCCATCTGTTAAATTCCAGTTTTGGTTGATTAGGAACAGGTATCAGTTTTTTTGTGCTCATTGAATAATAATACAAACCAATATCAGTTGAGATCATGTATTTGCCTGGTTCCGTTTCTACGAATCCTCTAACTATAAATTTTGTCGAAGCAATATTTTTTATATCATTAAACGGTGATTTTGTCCAGGTTTGTGAAATTTTATTAAAGTGATATAAACCATATCCCACTCTTGGGCAAACTGTAATATTGTTGCCCGACTGATCTGAAATCATATAAAAGGCAAATGAATATCCTTTATTAAATAAATTATCATATGAGTAGTTAACAAACTGTTGCACCAAAGGATCAAAGTAGTGAACACCGTTGTTATTAAAATACCATGCTCTATTTAATTCATCTATAAAACTTATACCATAAAATTCATTATTAAGAATATCATTTTTTTTCGACCATGAAATAACCTTTTCTTTTGTATTGTATACCATCAAACCAGCTCCTGTAGTAATCCAAATCTCATGCTTTGATTTTCTCTCTATTTCTGAAATTGCACTGGTAAGCAATTCTTTCCCGAGTGTAGTTTTTAATGTTAATGGTACAAATGATTTTGTTGCTGGGTCAAAAACATTTACGCCAGCAGTCCAGCTACCTACATATAACTTTCCATCATCATGATGATATAATCTGCGAAATGCATTCCGAGAAACTTGTAAGTATTTATCCTCATTCGCAAAAGTGTACCATTCTACTTTTTTGTTGAATTTATTTATCTTTTGTAATCCAGCGGTAGTTCCAACCCATAAAATAGAATCATTGAATCCAGACTCTTCGAAGGAAAGAATCGTGTTATTTGTTGCGACAGCTGGAAGTAGTGTTTGATACGATTCTTCGGGATATTCGATTTTACTAAGGCTATCTTTTTCTCTGTTGTACAGCCAGAGGCCTTTATTTTTTGTACCTATCCATATTTTTTTTTGTTTATCTAAATAAACAACAGACACATCCTGATTAAACCGTTGCTCTAATTTCTTTTCCTTGGTTTTTTCTCCAAATTGATAATACCGGAATGATTCGGTGACAGTATTTAAAACAACAAGCCCTTGATTCGTGCCAGCCCATATTTCATTTTTTAAGGGTAATACCGCATATATATTATTATCCCAAAAAGTGTGCTGTTTGTCTTCTGAAGGTCTGAAAATTTTAACTTCACGACCATCAAATCTGCAGAGACCCTCTAACGTACCAATCCAGATAAATCCATCTGGCCCTTTTGCCATTGCCCTTACACTATTAGCGGGTAGCCCTTTGCCTTTATCAATAATAACAGATTGATCAAATTTATATTGCGCTACTAAAGAAGTAGCACTCAATAAAGCAATAATAAAGAAACAATATGTTGGGTATTTAAATCTCATTACTCTATAAAAAACATTATAAATTATTAATAATATTTTTATTTCACTAATTCTTATGCAACTAACTGATTTTTATTGATTCACAAGTAGTACAATTATTCTTTAGACTATTCTTCTGAGTAGACTGCACCAAATTATGAGTAGAATAAGATTCTAGCAATCAGATCAGATAAATAGTTTACAATAAATGAAAATGTAGATTAACTCATCTAAAGAATCACTTCACTAATCTTCTGTTTTCCCAACTTCTTCCTGTTAGTATTCTTGCAGTGAAATTAGAATTAACGATTATGAAATCATTATTCAGGCACACCACTTCTGCAAATAAAATTATTTCACTTGTTATTTCATTAGTAATGGTGATACTATTAAGTATAATAAATACATAATCGAAACTGCTAAAAATTTTTATCATTTGTCAATCATTAACAAAAACTAAACATCATGAAAAGAGTCATTTTTTTACTGTATGGAGTCATCGCCTATCTGGCTGCTTTTGTCTCGCTGGTATATGCAATTGGATTTGTCGGTAATTTGGTTGTACCAAAAACCATTGATGGATTGCCACAAGTCCCATTGATTAACGCTATTTTAATCAACGCCTCTTTACTTTCAATATTTGCTTTACAACATAGCATTATGGCAAGACAAGGTTTTAAGCGTTGGTTCACCCGTGTTATACCTGAAGAACTGGAACGAAGTACGTATGTTTTAATATCCGGACTTCTACTTATGCTGATTATGTGGCAATGGCAACCAATGGGTGGAGTCGTTTGGTCTGTAGACAATAGTATCATCAAGAATATATTACTAATAATCTATTTTATCGGATGGGCTATTTTATTCTTAAGCTCATTTCTTATTAACCATTTTGATTTATTTGGTCTGCGTCAGGTATGGCTATTTTTTAAAGGGAAACCCTATACACATTTAAAGTTTCGGTTACCTTTTCTATATAAAGTAGTTCGACATCCATTATATTTTGGAATGATGCTGGCATTTTGGTCTACATCAATTATGACTATATCCCATCTTTTCTTTGCCATTCTGACTACAGGTTATGTATTAGTAGGTATACAACTGGAAGAAAAGGATCTTATTAAGCAATTCGGCGAAAAATATAAGCAGTACAAGAAAAAATCACCAATGCTTATTCCTTTTACTAAGAAAAATACAGCAGGATAGAACATTTATTCAAATAAATTATCAATTATGAATAAGATAATGTCTCACCGTTTATTCCGCAGATATGGCAAAAAGGCGCTCATCATCTATTTGTGCTGGTGCCTTGCAAAGGGGCTATTTTTCCTATATGCAGGATATCAAATATTACAATAACCATTTAATACCATTAAACCTTAAAGCAAATCTCTTCGGAGGTTTGCTTTTTTATTATGTTTACAATAAATAAACATTTTGTCCTTCCAAGAAATCTTTCAACAATTCATTACGGGTATGCAAAACACCACTCCGTTGGAATATGTTGCCGTATTTGCCGGTATCATAAGTGTTTGGTATAGCCGGAAAGAAAATATTCTTGTTTACCCTATCGGTCTGATCAATACGATCATCTATATTTATTTGAGTTTCAAGTATCATTTGCCTGGAGAAGCCAGTGTTAATTTTTATTATACCATCATGAGCTTGTATGGTTGGTATCTGTGGATGAAAAAAGATACAAAACATGAAGCAGTCTTACACATTAGCTTTTCCAATAAAAAAATGTGGGTAAACCAACTATTATTCTTTTTGTTTTTTTATGTTTCCATATATTTTGCATTAGTTTATTTAAAAGACAATTTCTTTGAAGGAGCAATTCCCTGGGCTGATGCATTTGCATCTGCTACAGCTTTTACCGGTATGTGGCTTATGACAAGAAAAAAAGTAGAGAGCTGGTACTGGTGGATAGCTACGAATATTGCCTCTATACCATTGTACTTTGTAAAAGGATTGGTTTTTACAAGCGTATACTATCTTGTGCTTTTAGTAATGGCAGTTGCCGGATTAATAGAATGGAAACGAAAAGCTAAATTGAATAACTAATACAAAACCTGTATCAATGAATAGTTCTCCTAACTATAAATCGCTACAAATCTTAATCGTACTGGCTGTACTTATTAATTTCAGTGGCCTTTTTATTCCACTAATGGATCCTGATGCCGGTGTTTATGCTTCAATCAGTAAAACAATGGTTTTACAACATGATTATATCAATATTTATTTTCAAGACGCTGATTGGTTAGATAAACCACATTTTCCTTTTTGGATAACAGCTATTTTCTTCGAATTATTTGGATTTCAAACCTGGGCATATAAATTACCAGGAATTTTATTTGTATTGATGGGTGCTTATTACACTTATTTGTTCGCCAAAAAATATTACAATAAAACAATCGCCTTATGGTCAGCTTTTATATTACTTACATCTCTTCATATTATTATTTCCAATAATGATGTAAGAGCTGAGCCATTTCTTACCGGATTAATTATTGCTTCAATTTATCATTTTTCTAACGCTCTTTCAAAAAAAATAAGCATACATCTTTTTATTGCTTGTTTTTTTGCCGCTTGTGCGGTAATGACAAAAGGTATTTTTACACTAATACCGATTGGCGGTGCAATAGCCGGAGAACTTATTATTAAAAGAAACTGGAAGGAATTTTTTCATTGGCGATGGATTGTTGCTTTTATATTAATCGCCATTTTTGTTTTACCTGAAATATATTGTTTGTGGCTACAGTTTGATCAGCATCCCGAAAAAGTTGTATTTGGTAATACAAATGTATCAGGCGTTCAATTCTTTTTGTGGGACAGTCAGTTTGGTCGCTTTTTTAATTCAGGTCCCATTAAAGGTAAAGGAGATAAATTGTTTTTTATCCATACAATGTTGTGGGCCATTCTTCCATGGGCCCTGGTCATGTATGCCGCTTTATGGATAAAGATTCGAAATGGAGTAAAGAAAATAAAGGTGACTTATAATGAATGGTTTA
>JAHEMM010000141.1 GCA_024643655.1 Chitinophagaceae bacterium
GATGGTATAATGTATTTCACAATAATAATTTTTGTTACTGTAAATTTAAGGCATGATAGTTAAGATGCGCATAGGAAATATTTATATTAAGTTCGCCTTCATTATAATTGGTGCAATTCAATTAAGTTCTTGTTATAATAAAGAGAAAAGTGAACAAAATATCTTTCATTATAACGAATTCAATGGCATTTCTTCACTTGACCCTGCTTTTGCAAAAAGTCAGTCTACCATGTGGGCCGCACATCAGTTTTATAATACATTGGTAGAAATTGATGATAGCCTTCACATCATTCCGTCTTTAGCAAAAAGTTGGGATATTTCTACAGACAGAACGATTTTTACTTTTCATCTGCGAAATGATGTTTTTTTTCATGATGATGTTGCATTTAAAAATGGAAAAGGAAGAAAACTCACAGCTTTTGATGTGGAATACAGTCTTTCGAGAATTATCGATCAGGAAACGGCAAGTCCGGGATCATGGATATTTAATCGAAAAGTAGATTCGATTCAGCCATTTAAAGCGATAGATGATTCTACATTTCAATTAAAGCTATTACGTCCTTATTTGCCAATGTTGGGTATTATTTCTATGCAATATTGTTCTATCATTCCAAAAGAAGCAGTTGAAAAATACGGCATCAACTTTCGCCGGCATCCGGTTGGAACAGGTCCGTTTTATTTTGTAGCCTGGGAAGAAGGGCAGGCTTTGGTGATGAAAAAAAATCCTACCTATTTTGAAAAAGATAAAGAAGGTATACGGTTGCCCTATCTTGATGGTGTAAATGTTTCCTTTTATGATAGTAAAGCAACTGAGTTTTTATTGTTCCGGCAAAAGCAACTTGATTTTATTAATGATATTGAAGCCTCGTTTAAAGATGAAATATTAACAAAGCAAGGACTATTGCGAAAAGATTGGGAAGATAAAATAGTATTACAAACCAATCCTTATCTGAATATTGAATATCTGGGCATTCTGGTAGACACAACAAATGAATTATTAAAAAATTCGCCGATGAGGTATAAGAAAATCAGACAGGCGATAAATTATGGTTTTGATAGGAGGAAAATGGTACTTTATCTGCGCAATTCGTTAGGTACACCAGCAGAATCAGGATTTGTGCCAATGGGTTTGCCTTCCTTTGATACAGTTCAGGTAAAAGGATATCATTATGATCCTGCAAAATCAAAAGAACTTTTATCAGCAGCTGGCTTTCCCGACGGAAAAGGATTACCTGTCATTAAATTATTAACAATTGCTATTTATGCAGATATGGCCAATTTTATCGCCGGTCAATTAGAAGAATCCGGAATTCGGGTACAGGTAGAAGTGATGCAAAAGGCATTGCTACTAACGATGACATCAAGTTCTACCGCAGCTTTCTTCAGAGGAAGTTGGATTGCAGATTATCCTGATGCAGAAAATTACCTCTCTGTCTTTTATTCAAAAAACCCGGCACCACCTAATTATACCAGATATAAAAGTGCAGCTTTTGATGCGGCTTTTGAAAAAGCGATTGCTGAGGATAATGATTCTATTCGTTATAAACTATATCAACAAGCAGATCAGATAATGATGAATGATGCACCAGTTGTTCCACTTTGGTACGATAAAGTTGTAAGATTGACACAACGAAATGTAATTGGTTTTAAACCCAATGCAGTGAATCTATTAGAATTACGATATACAAAATTCAACGATTAGTCTGATAGAAAAATTAGAATAGCTGTTATTCAATTCCTCCCTCCTCATCCATAATTTCTTTTTTCTTTGACTTTTCTTTTTTCTTCAACCATTCAGGATCCTGCTTTAACTTTTGAACATCGTCTAGTTTGGCGATATAAATACTGCGACCATGCGTACCCAAAACAATTTCATTCTCTCTTTCTTGAATAGCAATATCATGAACCGGCATTGATTTAGGTGTGCCAGCATTCCATAGCATAAAGCTATTCCCTTTGTCAAAACTTACATACAAACCTCCATCTGTACCAACATATATTATATTTTCATCCTTTGGATCTTCTTTTATAACATTGATTGGTTCATTTGGCAGATCGGTTCCAATTTGTTTCCAACTTATTCCATAATCATCACTTACATATAAATAAGGAGCAAAATTGTCAAAACGGTAACCGTTTAGTGAAGTGTATACTCTTGAAACATTATGTTTTGATGCAGTGATACGGCTTACCCAAAGTTGATTAGTTTGCAGTCTGGAATCAGTAGTCGTTGTTTTAGAACCTTTCTTTGAAGGAGTAGTTGTCGATTGCTGGTTTAGTCGCTCCCAGCTAAATCCTGCATCCTTACTTATATGGATATTGCCATCATCCGTTCCGGTATAAATTAAACCAAAGCGTAACGGTGATTCTGATATCGTTGTAAGTGTACCATAAGGAACATTGCCTGCCACTCTTCCATTGGTTTGGTCTGCACTCATGGCTATCATTGTATCACCTTTATTCAACGAACGATAAAGCCTGTTGCTTCCAAAGTAAAATACATCCTGATTATGCTTACTGAGCAATATTGGTGATTGCCAATTAAATCGTAATGGCTTTTCGCCTAATTCATGTTGCGGCCGAACAAATTGTTGTGGACGTCTGCTTTCTTTATGGTAACGACTATATACACCAAACTGAGAACCTGAATACATCGTAGAATTATCTCTTGTATCAACCTGCACCTGCATTCCATCTCCGCCATTAATATTTTTAAAAGCATACTGTCCGTTATCTATCCACCCAATATTTTCTTTATTATTCGATGGGCCATACCAACTTCCGTTATCTTGTAAACCGCCATATACATTGTAAGGTTTTGCATCATCAACCGTTATTGCATAGTATTGTGCCACTGCAGGTGTATTTGCCTTGAACCAATTGGCTCCATCATCATAACTTATATTAGCGCCGCCATCATTTCCATTTATAATATGTGAATCCCTTTTTGGATTAATCCAAAGAGCATGATGATCTGGATGCACATTTCCTTTGTCAATTGTTTTAAACGTTTTTCCACCATCAGTTGATATTTGTCCTATGAAACCCATTGAAAATATTTTATCCGGATTGGTTGGAGATACATACACTTTTGCAAAATAATAACCATACGTATTGAAATTGCCATTGGGTTTATCATGTGTTTTCTTCCAGGTTTGTCCGCCATCATTACTTCTATATACTTCACAGCCCTCAATACCTGTATTCTGAAAACCATCATCACTATCCAGATAATCCCAAAGAGCAGTAGGTTGAACTTTATCTGTTGCTACCAATTCTTTTACTGCTTTACCAGTATATTTTCTTGGAAAACGATTTTCTTTTAAGAATGAATCGATGAGATTTGTTTTTAATTGTGCAAATTGTTCTTTGGATATATTTTTGAAATCTTCTTTATTATAAATGGAATCTTTTTTCTTTTCAGTAGCCGTCTTCGGTGTATTGTTATCAACTACAGCATATACAATGTTTGGATTTTTTGGATATACACATAAGCCAATTCTGCCGATTTTATCACCGGTCATAAAGCCTGAGCCATTTCCAGAAACTAATTTCCAGTTTTCTCCTCCATCAGTACTTTTGTAAATACCACTTGTTTTACCACTTTCTTCAAATTTCCAGGCTCTTCTGGTACGATACCACATGCCAGCATATATTTCATTGGGGTTAGAAGGATTGATATCTATGTCAACACAACCAGTGTTATCATCAACAAATAATGTTTGTTTCCAGGTTTTGCCTCCGTCAACTGTTTTATAAACACCTCTTTCTTTATTGGCTGAATATAAATGTCCTAACACAGCAACCCATGCAATATTGTTATCCGTAGGATGTAGTTGCACTTTGCCAATATGATGAGATTCCGGGAGGCCAAGATATTCCCATGTCTTACCATTGTTATTTGATTTATAAAGTCCAACTCCGGCATAGGAAGAGCGGCTGCTATTTACTTCACCCGTTCCAACCCAAATTGATTTGGTTTTCCAATTAACAGCAATATCTCCAATAAAAAGTATGTCAAGACTATCCATAATTGGCGTAAAACTTTGTCCATTGTTGGTGGTATGCCATAACCCGCCAGTGGCATAAGCCACATAGAATTCTGTAGGGTCTTCTGGATTAGCATCAATATCTACAACACGGCCACTCATAATACTTGGCCCTATATTACGAAACGGAACATCTTTAAGCAACGAATTGGACTCTAGTTTACGTCTTTGGTCCAAACTTTGCATTCTTTCAGCTGCTGGAGTTGGGTTTACCTGCGACCAAACAATTAATGTAAAGAATGTGCAAATTGTAAGGAGGACAAAATGTCTTAATTTTAGAATCATAAACAGGTGCTTTTGGCGTTATTATAATGTGAAGCAAAAAGATACTTTCAAATATAAGGCTTCACTTCAAACTTACTAAACTATGCGATTGATTGTTATCCTCTTATTGTTTATTTCTATGAATGGTTATAGCCAATGGAAAGATTATGTTATCAGTGTTCGGGGTGATACACTAAACCGGGTTGATTTAAAAGGG
>JAHEMM010000142.1 GCA_024643655.1 Chitinophagaceae bacterium
TTTCCATCTGTCCAATTTAATTCTGGTTGATGGCATGTGGCACAAGAAATTTTACCAGATCCACTTAGTCGGGTATCAAAAAAAAGGATTTTCCCAAGCTCAATAACATGTTGCAGCGATTCTCTTTTTGAAGTAATTGGGCTTTCTGGAATAATACCTAATTCTTTCCATTCAACCCCTTCATCAATTGTTGGCTTAGGCCATTCAGTATGTGGGCGAGAATAAATGCTTCTTAAATTTTCTTTGGTAAAGGAAACAGAAAGGAGAATTCCGGAAATAATAAGTATGATTGCAAGAAACTTTCGCATATTAAAGAGCAAATAAAATCAATTTCTATCAAAGAGGTAGTGACTTTTGTCATCCTTTAGATAAATCCTCTACAGTTCTTTGCTCTGCATTGGCAGGGTAATTTTCCTTCATGGTGAGTTTCTCCGTAATCACAACTTAGTTCTTCACCTTTCTTTATGTTTTTTAAAGCATAAAATTCCACTCGGTTCTTCATTACTCGCATGAAAGTATTTGGTCCACATGAATGGTTTATAAAACGCAAATCATTTGGGTTGGCTGAAGCATTTAATGCAAGATTGTTATCCAGCTCTACTAAATTAATCACCTTTAAATCTTTTATCAGTTTGATCGCTTCTTTCATAGTGATGATAACACCACCAAGATCACCAATCTTTTTTCGGGCAGGTATATTTTGTAGCGCAAATGCACCATTGCCAGCTATTTTACTTTTAGCAATTTTTACGGGATAATTGATATAATAATTCGGTGTAACTAAATTGGCCATATAGCAAAAATATATAGTCTTATTTAAACAGTTATGCGGAAATTAAAGCTGTAACTTTATTATTGCTAAAATATTTATTTTATGAAGAATATATGCTTATTCATAAGTGCTTTTATTTCTATTGTTTCTTTCTCACAAGATCGTATTGATAACCATTTTAAAATTTATAATACAACGACAGGGCAATTAACAACGATTGAACAAATAGCCATTGATTGTAAAGATGCTGATGTGTTGTTTTTTGGAGAAGAACATAATGACAGTGCAGGTCATTATTTGGAAAATGCTTTTTTTAAGGCATTGCATAATCAATATGGCAAGGAGCTTGTATTAAGTATGGAAATGTTTGAAACGGATTGTCAATTAGTGTTGAACGAATATCTCGCTGGATTTATAACTGAAGAAAGATTGATAAAAGAAGGTAGAGCCTGGAATAATTACAAGGATTACAAACCTGCTGTTGAGTATGCCAAGCAAAATGGCTTATCTGTTATTGCCGCTAATACACCAAGACGCTATGTAAACATGGTAGGCCGAAAAGGAATGAAATCATTGGACAGTTTGCCAAAAGCATCAAAAAAGTATTTACCCAAATTGCCATATGATACACTGTCTGGAAGATATTATGAAAAATTTCAGGAGTTTATGGGAGGAGGTAGCCCTGGAACTAATAATCCTAAAATATATTATAGTCAATGTCTTTGGGATGCAGGAATGAGTAATAGCATCTATCAGTTTTGGAAAAAAAATAAAGGAAAAAAGATTTTTCATCTTGTTGGACGATTTCATACTGATGAGAAGCTAGGTACTGCGGAACAATTACAAAAAAGAAATTCTAACCTAAAGATTTTAAATATCAGTTGCTTTAGCCACAAATCATTTGATAATCCAGTAATTGAGGAGTTTAAAAATCTAGGAGATTATGTGATAATTACTAATCCTAATTTAAAGAAAACTTATTAATTGCGCAGTAATAATTCACAAGGCTTGAGTCCAGTATGCTTTTTAAATGCTGTCGAAAAGTGGGAAATAGAGGAATAACCCAGCATCATAGAAACTTCCGTTACACTTAATCCTTTTTCGTACAAAAGATATTTTGCATGTTCCATTCGTTGGCTCTGATAGAAATCAAAAACTGTAGTCCCGAATAATTCTTTAAAACCTTTCTTCAAATAGCATTCATTGATCGCTACTTTCCGGCTCAATTCTTTAATTGTAATTGGTTCGCCAATATGTTGAATTAGAATTTCTCTTGCTTTTACAATCTTTTCACGGTCTAATTCATTTGCCAGAAACTTGCAATTGACTATATCAATTTCCTTTTCGCCAATCATACAATCCAGGCTATATAGCAATAGCATCTGGGTTTGTGCGTTGATATAAATATTTTCTAACGTATCAGAATAGGTATGATTCAATACTCCTTCCAGCACCATTCTTGTTTTTCCACATAAAGGAAGAATTTTTGTAAAAGAAGAATGATGGGTAAAATTTAAAATATCATCTGTTAATATGGAATCGCCTTTTCTAGGTTTTAAAAACTGGCTTAAATGCTTTGGTGAAAACTTGAAACTTACAATATCGACGCTATCTACTCTTTCTAAACAAGTTTTCGATGCACTGAACTGACACATATCACATTCAGTTTCTTTTTTACGGCAATAAACATTACCACTTACACAAAATCTAAGCTCCAGATAGTTTTCTTTTGCTTTGTTTTTTTCGTAATGATAGACCAACATACCGGTATCTTCAATATTCCATTGCGTGTTACGACTATATCGGTTGATGGTATATTGCACTGAACCTGGGATTTCCTGCATCTTTTCCTGTAACAATACCAATTGATCCTGCATCAGGGTCTGTTTGTATGCTAAGGCTAATATATCAGGTGTATTTTGCATGTAGAGTTGCAAATTTACAACTTATTTGCCAATTTCGATGGTGCAACGTTGAATTGAACTTTTTGTGTAGGGTTTTAACAATATATGAGCAAAAAAACTTCTGTTTCTACCTGTTTCTGTTAACTTTGCGCAACTTCTTTAAAGAAAGAAAGTTGTACTTTAATCGATTTAATGATTCATCCTCATACATACATTCATCCGAATGCAAGACTCGCTACTAATGTAAAAATTGATCCTTTTACCGTAATCCATCAGGATGTGGAAATTGGTGATGGAACCTGGATTGGTTCTAATGTAACCATTATGGAGGGTGCCCGGATTGGTAAGAACTGCCGAATTTTTCCAGGAGCTGTAATCGCTGCAGTGCCACAGGACTTAAAATTTCAAGGAGAGTATTCAAACGTTTTTATTGGGGATGGCACAACTATCCGTGAATTTGTAACAATAAACAGAGGTACAAAGGATAGAGAAAAAACAGTGATTGGTAAAAACTGCCTGATTATGGCATATTGCCATTTTGCTCATGATTGCTTTGTAGGTGATAATTGTATAACAAGTAATAATACACAGGTGGCTGGGCATGCTACTATTGGCGAATGGGCAATAATTGGTGGTATGTGCGCAGTTCATCAGTTTGTAAAAATTGGCAAACATTCATTCATCAGTGGTGGGTCTTTAGTAGGCAAGGATGTGCCCCCTTATATAAAAGCAGGGCGTAATCCTTTAAGTTACGCCGGCGTAAATTCTATTGGTTTAAAACGAAGAGGTTTTAGTATTGAAAGGATTAATCATATACTTGATATATACCGTGTACTTTATAATAAAGGATTTAATACTAGTCAGGCCGTAGAATATATTGAAGAAGATATGCCAGCCACTGATGAAAGAGATGAAATCGTAACTTTTATCAGAGAGAGCGGCAGAGGTATTATCAAACGGTTTACCAAAGGTACCAACGATGATGATCTCCCTATCTGATGTGGGCAAACGCTACAACCGGGAATGGATCTTTCGCCATTTCGATTATCAATTTAATATTGGTCAGTCATATGCTATTACGGGTCCAAATGGATCCGGGAAAAGTACTTTACTACAAGTAATTAGTGGGTCAATGTATGCGAATGAAGGCAGTATAAATTATTCAATACATAATAAGGAAATAGCAAATGAAACTGTATATAAGCATGTATCCATTTGTGCGCCATATTTGGAAGTTATAGAAGAGATGACACTCATTGAGTTTTTGGATTTTCATCAGGGGTTTAAATCTTTTTTAGCAGGAGTTACTTCTCAGCAAATCATTCAGATAGTAGGGTTAGAAAAAGCGAGAAATAAACAGATTCGATATTTCTCATCAGGTATGAAACAACGAATAAAACTGGCGCAGTGTATTTTTTCTGATACTACAATAGTATTATTGGATGAACCATGTACTAACCTTGATGCAGAAGGTATTTCACTTTATAATAAGTTGATTGAAGAATATTGCAAAAAAAGAATGGTGATCGTTAGTTCAAACGATCACCATGAATATGAATTTTGTAAAGAAAAGATTGATATAATGAATTGGAAATAATACTTATTTCTTTTCTTCGTCAGCTTTTCTATATGTATACGTTCTCTTCACAATTTTAGTCGCTTTCCCTTTATCATCCCAGGTAGTACGTTGAGTCCAGTTGCCCATATCATCATGTGACTCATAAGTATATTTTGTAACTGTGGTGGTAGTTGAATCTTTTCCAACATTGGTAAAAGATCTTTCAGTCACTTCCCCTTTATCATTATACATTGTTTTACTACTGTTCTTTAC
>JAHEMM010000008.1:0-18115 GCA_024643655.1 Chitinophagaceae bacterium
TACCCCCTCTCCTGTGCTCTCAACCAACGTTCTGGTATTTCATTACTGCTAGCCAGTAAATAATCTTTGTAACTGCAGGCGATAAATTTTTGATCGGGTAATTGCATCCACCAGCGTCCTGTTTTTTTACTTTGCAAAAAAGTAGTTTCTACTTCCGCAAAAACAGTATGGTATTCATTAAAAGAATCTCTTTCATCAATTTCTGCTTCTCTTTTTCCTCTACTTCTTCCATCCAAAATATACCATAGCATATGACTGATCTGTTTGGCTGTAAGCTCATCTTTATCATGTTGTACATCATATCCATAAATACCAATCGTATTTACATTGGGGCTCATTCCTGCATAGCGGAAGAGTACACAAGCCTCTTCGCCATTTAATCCGTTTGGCGAAAGTGTGGTGGCAGGAGCAAACGTACTCGCCATAGCAGTAATATCAAAACTGAACATATTACTATTGCGAATCACTGGTTCCATTTCATCAATGCTTTCTTTTACACTTCCTACCCTGTAACAATCAAAACGGAGTTTATCCAACGTTTCCAGCATCCTTGGGTGTACATAGTAACTCTGAAAGCCAATATGATTATAATGGCGAATATAATTTGGTTCACCGGTCAGCATTTCCATCAGAAAGTTTTCATGGCGGAAGGGAGATTCCAGATTCAGATCGATCAATGCATCCACACAGCTTGCCTCGATTGTTTTTTTTGCATTGGAATAAGCGCCATATTGCGATAATGTAAGATCATGAGAACCTCCAAGTATAATAACCGTTTTCCCATCGCCAATTAATTCCTGTACCACTGTTTTTAATGCTGCATACGAATCTGTAAATAATGACCCGGTTTTAATATTTCCTATATCAGCAATTTTAATATCATCATGCCAATAATATAATGCATAAAAATGGCGGCGGATAATATCTGGCGCTTCGCTATGGCCGTGAATCAATCCGCTACCTCTTTGTTCGCCACAACCTACCAATACAATCTGCGCCTCGTCTATATCAGGGAATTGATCATCATAAATGTCAATTACAGTTCCCATCTGTCCATCTTTATATCCTTCATCAAATGATATAGCAGCTACACTTACCGGAGAAAGAAAATCGGAAATATTGAGGTGATCTGACATAGCTGCAAGTTAAGATGAAACGGCTAAAGTTTATTTCTGTAATTACTCAAATTTGAAGATAGTTTCCTTCTGATCGGTTGCTTATCTTTGCTCACTTATGGAACAATTGTTAAGACAGATAGACGATCATAAAAAGGAGATCAGTTCTTTTAATGCAACTGATGAAAAGCAAGTAGAAGACTTCCGAATAAAATACCTAGGCAGCAAAGGAATAGTGAAAGCTATTATGGGTGAAATGAAAAATGTGGCCACAGAAAATAAAAAAGAAGCGGGACAGTTGTTAAATGAGTTTAAGGTTTTTGTAGAAGGAAAATATAATGAGTTAAAAGAGTCAGCAGTCGGAAGCCAGGAGTCTTCTGCTTCAACGATTGACCTTTCACTTCCAGGGGATAATTTACCAATAGGCTCCAGGCATCCGGTTGTTTTAATGCGAAACAGAATTGTTTCTATTTTTCAACGATTAGGGTTTGCAGTTGCAGAAGGACCAGAGATTGAAGACGACTGGCACAATTTCGGCGCATTGAATTTGCCAGAGCATCATCCGGCAAGGGATATGCAGGATACATTTTATGTACAGCAAAATCCGGATTGGGTATTAAGAACCCACACCAGCAATGTACAGATACGTGAAATGGAGAAAGGCAAGTTGCCTATCCGTATGGTGATGCCAGGCCGTGTATACAGAAATGAAACTGTGAGTGCCAGAAGTCATTGTTTCTTTCATCAAGTGGAAGGCTTATATATTGATGAAAATGTTTCATTCGCCGATTTGAAGCAAACACTTTACTTCTTTGTAAAAGAAATGTATGGGAAAGATGTAAAAGTTCGCTTCCGCCCTTCTTATTTTCCATTTACAGAACCAAGTGCTGAGATGGATGTAAGTTGTTTTATCTGTGGCGGCAGTGGTTGTAATATTTGTAAAAAAACGGGTTGGGTAGAAATATTAGGTTGTGGGATGGTGCATCCAAATGTTTTGACCAATTGCAATATTGATCCGGCAAAATATACCGGCTTTGCGTTTGGAATGGGTATTGAAAGACCTGCCATGTTGAAATACGAAATTAATGATATCCGCTTATTCAGTGAAAATGATGTGCGGTTCCTGAAACAATTTACTTCTGCAATTTAAAAAGGCTGTCCATTGGGGACAGCCTTTTTAAAATTTCAATATTTTTTATTTCGCTTTGGGCTGATAAAAAGCAAGTAGTAATGAAGCACCAATGGCAATCCACATTCCAATACCATAACCCTTACCTAGCATTTTAAATATGTCACCGATTGCAGCCCCATCAATTAGTGGTTTAGCAATCATGATGTAAAGCAGTGTCAACAATGGAAGAATAGCAAGTATGCTTCTCGGCAAAATACTGTTCCCATTATTAAATTCGCCTATCAGTAAAAGCAGACCCGAAATGGGAATTAAAAGAATTAAATATTTTTGCCAATTGCCGCCACTTGCAGAAACCATATCAAATCCACTTATACTAAATCTTCCTAAGCTGTAATAAGCAAGAAAGAAACTGCCAAGCAAAGCAGCTCCTAATACAATGTTTAGTGTTTTTTTGTCCATGATGGTTGATTTTTTTAGTGATAAATAGTGTAAATATTTAAGACGATTTGTTTCCTGACATTCGTTTATAACAGAAAAAAGCAGCTGCCAAAAATGCAATAATGGCAATATAAAACCAGGAAGAAAAAGCTAAAGCAGGTTTCACATCACCCATCTCACCAAATCCATTTCCCCCTTCGGAAACTTTATCTAAAGCATCTTTTGCAAGGCCATTATTAAACCATTTTTTTACTTCAAACATTAATCCGATTAAAGATCCGGCAGCTAATGCACCGGCTACCACACCTCCGGAAAAAGCTGACCTGACATTTGAAAAACAAAGACCTAAACCAAGTATGCCTAATACCATTGCAGCTATTGCAAGTGGTTGTGCCATTCCTTCTTTTTCTTTTTTTGTTTTAGAAGTCAATTCCCCCATTCCTTCACTTCCCAAAGCACCTGATGATTTCCAATCCGATCCAAGAGCATAGCTCAATCCACTTTTACTCATAATTGTAGATCCACCACATTTTATTTCAGAAAAAGGCATAAAAAATAAAAGGATACCAACTGCAAATGCTACAGTTGAAGGCATTTTAGTTTTCATTATTGCTGGTGAAGGTGTTACAGTTGTTGGTGTTACAATTGGTTGATCTGTCGGTTGGTTGGTGTCCATATGTTTATAAATTTTGTTTAAGATAAGAGAAACTTCGCAGAATTAACATCATTATATGCAACAAACCTGGCTATACTATTAATTTTTTAAAAAATAGAAACTGGTATATTATTTCAGCAACCAACTACAAAGTATCTTTACAATCATAATACATTAAGAATGAACATTAATAGTATATGTGTATGCGGAGCAGGAACAATGGGCAATGGAATTGCACAAGCAGCAGCACAGGTAGGAATTGCTACAATTTTATATGAATTAAACCCTGAAGTATTAGAAAAAGCAAAAGATGCAACTGAAAAAAACCTGCTAATGCTGGTTGATAAAGAAAAAATAACTGCAGAAGAAAAAGTAAAAATTCAAAAAAGGATTCATTACACTAACGATATTCAAAACTGCCAAGCCGATGTTTTTATTGAAGCCATTGTTGAAAAAGCTGAAATAAAGATTGCTTTATTCAATCAATTGGCAGAAATAAATCACAGTGAATGCATTTTTGCAACAAACACTTCTTCACTATCAGTAACAGCTATTGCAGAAAAAATTCAACGACCTGAAAGAGTTATTGGCATGCACTTTTTTAATCCAGCAACTATAATGAAATTAGTAGAAGTTGTAAATACTAAGTATACTACTAAAGCAACGACTGAAACAATTCTTGAGTTAGCAAAACAAATGGGAAAAACCCCTGTATTATGTACAGATGCTCCGGGCTTTATAGTAAATAGGGTTGCACGGCCATTTTATACTGAAACGATGCGATTAGTGGAAGAAGAATATGTTACTGTAGAGGCTGCAGATAAATTATTAGAAGCTGCTGGTTTTAAAATGGGACCTTTCAAATTAATGGATTTGATAGGGAATGATGTAAATTATGCAGTTAGTAGTTCTGTATATGAACAAATGAATAAAAATGAAAGATTTAAGCCTTCATTTATTCAGGAACAAAAAGTAAAGGATGGTAAGCTGGGGAAAAAGTCTGGCGAAGGATTTTATAAATACAATTAATACAACTTGTCAAAGAAAATACTTGTTACAGGCGGCACCGGTTTTTTAGGTTCGTATATCATAAAGCTATTGGTTGAAAAAGGATATACTGTTCGGGCATTACGCAGATCTTCAAAACTACCTTTCTGGATTTCCTCATCAATTTTCGATAGTACTTCCTCCCGAATGGTGGAATGGGTTGAAGGCGATGTATTGGATATTGTAGCATTAGAAGATGCTATGGAAGGAATTGATACAGTTATACATTCAGCTGCTCTTGTTTCTTTTATAAAAAAAGAAAGAAAAGAAATGTATAAAGTGAATGTAGATGGCACTGCCAATGTGGTAAATGTTGCATTGGAAAAAAATGTACGGCGATTTATACATATCAGCTCTGTTGCAGCTTTGGGCCGAACTGCAAATGGCGGCTCTGTAAACGAAGAAAAGAAATGGGAGGATTCAAAAGTAAATACACATTATGCCATCAGTAAATTTAAGGCAGAATTGCAGACTTGGCGGGGATTAAATGAAGGCCTAAACGGTGTTATATTAAACCCCAGCACTATTCTAGGTTATGGAGATTGGAATAATAGTAGTTGTGCAATATTCAAAAATATTTACAATGGATTTAAATGGTACACTGCTGGAATAAATGGCTTTGTAGATGTGGAAGATGTTGCAAAAGCAACATTGCTATTAATGGAAAGCGATATTACAGAACAGCGATACATTATTAATGGAGACTCCTGGTCATTTAAAAAACTACAGGATACTATTTCAGATGGATTTAATAAAAAAAGACCTGCAAAAATTGCAACCCCTTTTTTAATGGGAATAGCCTGGAGAATTGAAAAGATAAAATCCATTTTCACTGGCAAAAACCCAATACTAACAAAAGAAAGTGCAAGGGTAGCGCAAAGTCAGACTAAGTTTGAAAATGATAAATTATTGAAAGCATTACCTGGTTTCACTTTTACTCCACTAGAAAAAACAATCAAAAAAGCTTGTGAAAAGTATATTGAACAAGAAAAAAGATAAACTAAGATTAGGATGTTTTCGCAATCTGCAACTGTCTTTGTACTAATAGAGTCTTAAAAATCAATGTATCATTAGCAATAGTTGAACACATTGTATACATTGAACTACGAAACTAAGCGAAGTGGTATCTTTAACCCGTAATTAATATCTATGCAAAAACTACGTTTTCTATTATTTCTAGTCGCCTCAGCTTTTTCTATTATTTCAGCAGCTCAATTCACTATCAATGGGAAAGTTTTAGATTCTACAAGTAGAGAGCCATTGCTTAATGCTTCTGTCTTTTGCCAGAATACTACATTAGGAACAGTAACAAACAGTGAAGGTGAATTTTCATTAACACTGAAATCGGGCGGGTACGACCTTATCTTCAGCTACACTGGTTATGGCACGCAAACTATCCGTGTTACAGAGAAAGGAACATTAGAAGTTTTACTAAAAAAAGAAGAAAAAAGTCTTGGTGAAGTAATCTTAACAAACACTTTCGAAGTAAAAAACGGATGGGAAAAATATGGTGATTTTTTTATAACTAATTTTATTGGTGCTACCCCTAATTCAGAAAAGTGTGAATTGCTGAACCCAGAAGTATTGAAATTTTATTTTTATAAAAAGAGTAATCGCTTAAAAATACTAGCAACAGAACCTATACAAATTGCTAATCATGCTTTAGGATATAATCTTCGTTACCAGCTAGACTCATTTGTGTATTACTATAAAATCGATAACTATATTTATAGAGGATTTTGCCTTTATACTGAAATGGAAGGAGAGGATAGTATAAAAAATGTTTGGAATACTGCTAGGTCTCAGGCTTATGAAGGCTCTAAACTTCATTTTATGCGCAGTTATTATGATAGCACATTAAACGAAGATGGGTGGGCAATAGAAATGCTTGATGAAAATGATAAAAAGAAATTTAATTGGATTACTAACCCCTACGACACTTTATACTACGGCGCATTAGATAGCACTATGCAAATTGAATTTTGGTACCCAAGAGTCTTAAGCATTGCGTATAAAAACAAAAAACCAGAACAAGAGTATTTGAAGAAAATGAAACTACCTAAAGAAACCTTGTATCCTATTTCCTTTATTGAATTAAAAAATACTATTGCCGTTACAGAAAACGGATATTATTATGATCAGAAAGACTGGGTAAACCAGGGTTACTGGAGTTGGAAAAATGTGGGAGATCAATTACCGTATGATTATGTGCCACCTGAGGAATAATTATTTCTTCCCCATCACCTTCTCCCATATTTGAGGAATTCTTTTTATCCAGATAAATTCTTTCATTTTTTCTCTGGCATCTTCTACCGGCGATCCAAAATATATTTTGCCTCCGGCTATCGAATCTTTTACGCCACTTTGCGCATAGATGATTGCATCTTTCCCAATGGTTAGTGTCTTACTTACACCAACCTGTCCCCATAAAATCACATTGTCTTCAATTGTTGTTGCTCCGGCTATTCCTACCTGCCCTGCAAACAAGCAATTCCTTCCAACAACTGTGTCGTGACCGATATGAATCAAATTATCCATTTTGGTGCCAGCGCCTATAATTGTATCATGACTAACTCCACGATCGATTGTACAATTAGCACCAATCTCTACTCCATCTTGGATTAAAACTCTTCCGCAACTGTTCATTTTTTTATAATGATTAGTTCGGTCTGTTTTCTTGTTATAATAAAAAGCATCGCTCCCAATTACTGTACCTGCCTGAATAATAACTTCGTTGCCAATTATACAATGATCCAAAATAGATACATTGGGATGAATGACACAATTATTTCCAATAACAACATGATTACCAATAAAAGCACCGGGCATAATTACTGAACCTTCGCCAACAGTTGAAGAGTCGCTTACCATTTTCATAGAAGGGGAAAAAGGTCTATAAAAATTTACAATTTTTAAGTATGCTTCAAAAGGATCGTTAACAATAAGCAATGCTTTGCCATCAGGAACTTCTGTTTCTTTATTTATTATAATAAAGCTTGCGGCTGAGTTTATGCACTTGTCATAATATTTTGGATGATCCACAAACACAAGATCCCCTTCTTCTACTTTATGAATTTCATTAATACCTGTTGCAATTCCGCTTATATTACCTTTTATTTCGGCACCGATTAGTTGTGCAATTGTTGTTACAGGAACAGCTTTTTCAAATCGCATAGCATAAATTTTTTATTGTCAAAACCTGAGGCAAGTGATACAAAGGTAATACCCTGCTTATTGGAATATCATCGATAACGTACAAAATTCATCCATTTATGTCCATTTGCCTCAAACTATTTTACCCCTTATTTTTCACATATTAGATCATTTTTTTACTTTAAAAGCAATGACTATTGAAAAAAAATTTTATACTTTTATTGAACAGATAAAATTTTACAAAAAAAATAAACCTCTTGTAAACCTTTGTGAGCCTATATTGTAGAAGATTCAAAAAAAGCAACGTAAAAACTTTTTAGAAAAAATAAAAAAAGGTTTCTTAAAAATCTGTTTGATTAATTATAAAAAAGCATTTGGCTTATCCACAGCATGGTTTGAAATGTTAATAAAATAAATTGAAAAAATTTTTTGGTTACTGAAAATTCTTTTTAATATTGTGTAGGGAAACTTGTTTCCCTGTACTTACTAACCCATCTATATATTAATCCCTCTGGTACTCCAGGGGGGTTTTTTTTGCAATAGTTTTTAAATTTTATTATTGCCGAGTTTACAAAACTGCAAAATAGAAACACTTTGAACTAAAGAATTCAAATTGATTAATTAGAATACCTTTACAAACATCTAAAAAATAGTACATGCTGAAATCAATGACTGGGTTTGGAAGAGCTGAAAAAAATGTAGGTAATAAGACTTTCCTTGTTGACATTAAATCGCTGAATGGAAAACAATTCGAGTTACAATTAAGATTGCCTTCTATTCTTAAGCCATTTGAATTTGATATACGTCGTATTCTATCAGGCAAACTTAGCCGTGGAAGTGTTGATTGCAATATCAGCCTGAAAGATACTGGTAATGCAAAGCCTGTTACAATAAATACAGATTTAGCTAAAGCCTATTATAAACCGCTAGCCGAATTATCAACAACTTTAGGATTAGACCCCTCGCATATATTAAGTACACTGGTTAAATTACCCGAAGTAATTACTCCAAGTAGTGAAACATTAACCGATGCTGAATGGATCGACTTTCAAAACGTATTAGGCGACGCTATTGATGCCCTGAACAGCCATCGACTAAATGAAGGAGCAATGATTGAACAGGATCTTTTATCCCGCATTAACAATATTGAATCACAACAGGCTGAAGTGATAAAACTTGAGCCACTCCGCCAACAGAAAATAAGGGAAGGCATAACCCGCCTTTTAGAAGAAAATGTAGGCAAGGAAAATTATGATGGTAACAGGTTGGAACAAGAGCTGATTTACTATATTGAAAAAATAGACATTACTGAAGAGCAAGTTCGATTAAAGAATCATTGCAGTTATTTCAAATCGTTATTAGCAGAAAACGAGGAGGCAAAAGGCAAAAAGTTATCTTTTGTTTTGCAAGAGATCGGAAGGGAGATTAATACGACAGGCTCTAAAGCATATGATTCTACTATTCAAAAATGTGTAGTAATGATGAAGGATGAATTAGAGAAAGCTAAAGAGCAGGTGTTAAATGCATTATAGGCCAGAAATGTATTTTCATTTCGCTTTATATTGAAGGGGAAAGCAAAAATCAGTTGAATCAACCTTTTTTCTACTTCCGGCAATTAACTGCTTTTCGCCTTTACTCTTTTAAACGCTTAGCCTACATTTGTAAAAAAAAATCTTGAAAAGATTAAAAACCATTTTACTTTTTTTATTAACAGCTTTTGGGTCGCAACTGTTTATTACATCCTGCACACATATAGATTTGTTTGAAAGATCAGTATCTATCCCCGGGCATCGCTGGGAAAACACCTACAAACCGACATTTACTTTTAACATAAAAGATACTGTTTCTGCATATGATATATTTGTTGTACTCCGTCATAATGATAAATACAATTATAATAACATCTATCTGAATCTCATTACTAAACAGCCGGAACAAGACAGTACACAAAAAGTGAGATACGATCTTACTTTAGCTACAGATGAAGATGGATGGCGGGGAACGGGTATGGACGATATTTATGAGCACCGGATTCGACTTACTCCTTCTAATCAGGAATTTCGATTTAGAAAAGCTGGCGAATACACATTTGCTTTGGAACAAATTATGCGGGAAAACCCACTTAAAAATGTACTGAACGTAGGTTTAAGGTTAGAAAAGAAAGAATAATTACATCTTTGCAGTATGCCTGATGCAAGCAGAAGAACCATTCGACACACAACTTATATTTATTGGATGTTGCTCATCTACATCATTGCCGCTTTGGCCTGGTGGTTTATATCATTAGAAAAACAAAATACCCGAATTGCTGAGCTACAATTCCAATCTATAAACATCGAAAAAGATTCACTTTCTAATGCTCAATTAGAAGATAAATCTATTATCATAAATAAAGAAACAAAGAAAAATACCAGAAAATACATAGCAGAAGGAATCACTTTTTTAATTCTCATACTTATTGGGGCTGTATTTGTTTTCCGATCTATTAGTCGCCAACTAAAGCTACAACAGCAGCAACAAAATTTCATGATGGCTGTTACCCATGAATTAAAGACTCCTATTTCGGTTGCCAGATTGAATCTTGAAACCCTACAGAAATACAATCTCGAAGAAGAAAAAAAACAAAAACTAATCCGTACTACTTTAGATGAAACATCCCGATTGGATTTTTTAACTAATAATATTCTTATAGCAGCTCAGTTAGAGAGTAATAATTTTAAGTCGTCAAAAGAAGAGCTTGATATAGGAGCATTATTAAAAGATTGTATTCAGCAATTCCGCAACCGTTTCACTGATAGAGTTTTTATTGAAGAGATTGAAACGGATGTAGACCTTAAAGGAGATTCCCTTTTATTGCAAATGCTTATTAACAATTTACTTGAAAATGCTACAAAATATTCCCCAAAACAAACAACCATTACAACTTGTTTGAAAAAAAACAAGTCAAGTGTGGATTTACAGATAATAGATCAAGGAACAGGAATTCCTGATGATGAAAAAGATAAAATATTTACCAAATTCTATCGAATAGGTAGCGAAACTACCCGAAAAACAAAGGGTACCGGATTAGGGTTATACCTTTGCCGAAAGATTGCAAGAGATCATAATGGCGACATTTTGATGACAAACAATGCGCCTAAGGGTAGTATTTTTACAGTTACTTTTAAAATATGAGCGAAAAAAAATCATCCATTTTATTGGTAGAAGACGAAGAAAATCTACATGAAGCTTTAAAGCTCAATCTTGAATTAGAAGGATATGAAGTTACTTCAGCGTTAGATGGCGCTGCTGCTTTAAAAGCAGTTCAGGCTGAATACTTCGACCTTATTATTATGGATGTAATGCTTCCTGAAATGGATGGCATTACTGTTACTGAAACTGTGCGTATTAGTAATAATGAAGTTCCGATACTGATTTTAAGCGCAAAAAATACTAGTGCAGACAGAGTTTTAGGTCTTAAAAAGGGGGCTGACGATTATCTTACCAAACCATTTAACCTGGAAGAACTTTTACTAAGAGTACATAAACTCATTAATAAAAATAAAAAGTTACAGGATAAATCAACGGTTGGTGATTCATATTCATTTGGTCGAAACACAATTGATTTTAAAGCGCAGGAAGCAATTAAAGCTAACGGAGAAAAAATTCAACTTAGCAAAAAAGAAACAATGTTGTTGAAACTATTGATTGAAAATAAGAATGAAGTTGTACCAAGGGAAAAAATTCTACAATCTGTCTGGGGCTATAATGTGTATCCAACTACCCGTACCATCGATAATTTTATTCTCAACTTCAGAAAATATTTCGAATCGGATAGCCGAAATCCCCGCTATTTCCATTCTGTAAGAGGTGTTGGCTATAAATATTCAGAGTAAATATTTTTCAATAGAAACAATTGTTTCGTTTGCAGCAGCCAATAAAATTTGACGATCGTCTATCATTGTAGCATTTGCATATTGTCCGGTTTCACATGCAGAAAGCAAATACTCCAATTTGTTTGTGATTTCTTTCGGAATCCCTTTTCGACTAGCGGCTTCTACCAATTGCATTTTATTTATCCTGCTTCCTTCAAGTTTAAAAACACTTCCCAGATAAGTCCAGAGTGATTGGTGCAGATCGATATAGAATTGATTATTTAATTCATTAATAGATAAAATTGGCGCCTTTAATACTTCTTCTGCACTCTTTTTTACGACCGGCGTTTTTTCAATTTCAAGTGCTGCTTCTTTTTTTCTTTTCATCCAATAAATCAATACAATAACTACTATACCTACTACAATTACAGCAGCCATTCTACTAGACTTCATATTGGTTTCAGTAATAGATATTTTATTTTTTACAATTGGCGATTGTATTGCTTGCTCAGCATTTACTGAAAACCTTATAGGACTGGTAGAAATCAATTTATAGCGATTACTATCTATATCAAAATACGTAAACTTTACAGGCGGTATTTCAAACACCCCTTGATTCATACAAACAAATGGGAAACGAAACGTACGATACCCATTAAGCGGAGATAAGTCTTTATCAAAATTATCTTTAATTGAATGCGTAAACGAATCTATGCCATCAGGCCAGTTTACAACAGGTGCTGTAAGCTGAATAAAATTTCCCGATCCTTTTATTGTCACTTCAAAAACTCCTTCCTCATTACTAGCTAAACTGTTTTTAATTAGCGACCCTGAAATAGAGAAATTTCCAACAGCTCCAATGTAATTGAAAGGCCTATTAGCTTCAGGCAATGGTTTTACAGATATAGAAACAGGGTCTGTAGCAGTTTCAGTTTCAAAATAAATAGCGCCATCTTTCAAAGGCTCCTTTTCATTTTCTAAAACGCCTTCAATAATTTGCTGTTCAGTTCTATTAATAATTGTACTTCCAGAAAATTCAACCTTATTCTTCAATTCCATCGGGTCTATCTGAAACGTTCCTGCCTGTAATGGAAACAATTGCATTTTCCGAATAGTGTGAACATCAAACATTTTTCCATTTACTTTTTCTACAGCTACTACTTTATCCGAAAGGCTTATCATGTCATAAACAGAAAATCCATAAAAACCAGGATTTTTCACAATATCCGATTTTGAATGAAGCGAAGAATACAATTTGAAAGTTGCTAATACTGGCTCGCCAGGATAACATGATTTCTTATCTACTTGAACTTTTACAAAAAGATTGTCCTTTATTTTCTTAATCAGATCTTTTTTTGTTTGCAAAGAAAAATCTTCCTTATAATTACTTCCTTCTTGTACTACAACTTGCTGTGCATTAAGCAAAAAAGGAATTAAAAAAAATAAGAATATGGAAAATAAGTGCCGCATGAATGCCAAAGCTAATTTTTGAGATCAATAAATCCACATGTAGATCAAAATTTACAAAAGATTAAGCAGTGTTTTACTGATCGTTTAAAGATCGCCCAATTGAGGTCTGATTACAATTTCCTCAACACAAGCCTGAGGCGAAAGTTGTGAAGCAGCATAAACCATTTTAGCAATATCGACTGCTTCCATTATACGCCTGGATGAATTATCATAATCCCCCCATGAATCGGTAAGTACAGCTCCGGGATGAACTGCAGTAACTTTTATACCATGAGGCTTCATTTCTTCTCTCAGATTCAAGTTAAATCCATTCAGGGCAAATTTACTGATACTATATGCCCCGCCATTTTCATAAGCTTTCAATCCTGCAATGGAACAGATATTAAAAATATGCCCAGAACCTCTTTCAATCATTTTCGAAGAAATTGATCTGGTCAAATGATAAGCGCTATATAAGTTAGTTTCTATATGATTTTCTAAACTTCCTTCCGGTTCATCTAACACATTCCCTGGTTGAAATATTCCTGCATTATTAATAATAATATCAGGAATTGAATGAGAAAGACACCAGTTTGCAAAAGCAATTACTTCTTCCTTCTTACTCACATCAGCCGGTTTTGCTTTAACGGTTATCGTCGGAAATCTGGTCTGTAACTCTTCCATGGTTTTGTAAAGACTTAATTCTCCTCTTGCACATAAAAAAAGATTATACCCATTTGCGGCAAATATTTCTGCTATCGCTTTACCAATTCCTTTGGATGCGCCGGTGATTACAACATTCATACTTGCGAAGTAAGAACTTTTTCCCGGTTTATCCGTGCTTCTTACTGTGTAGTTCGTATTTTGCAAGCATGAAATACAAACATCTTTTTTTTGATTTAGACCACACCATTTGGGATTTTGAGGCTAATAGCCGAATGACATTAGAAGAAATATATAATGAATTGAAATTGCAGGAAATAGGTGTTCATGATTTTGATTTCTTTCATAAAAACTACCTGGTACATAATGAGCGGCTCTGGGAACGATACAGAAAAGGTTTTATCAAACAAGAGGAACTTAGGGTAAAGCGGATGTGGCTCTCTTTACTCGACTTTAAAATAGCCGATGAGCCACTTGCAAAAAAAATGGGCGACCGATTTCTTGAAATGCTACCGACAAGAACTATTTTATTCCCTTACACCATTGAAATTCTCGATTATCTTACAGATAAGCAATATAAGCTTCATCTTATCACTAATGGTTTTGAAAATACACAACATAGTAAGTTGAAACATTCAGGATTGAGTTCCTATTTCAAACAGGTAATTACATCCGAAGGAAGTAATAGCTTAAAACCCAATAAAGAGATATTCGATTTTGCATTCAACAAAACCGGTGCTACACCAGAAGAAAGTATTATGATTGGAGATACGATGGAAGTAGATATTCTTGGTGCTATGAATGCCGGAATAGATCAAATGCATGTTAACCATCTTTCTGATAAGCCAGAAAGCATCAATGGCAAACTACCAACACATACTGTTTTTTCGCTGAAAGAATTGGAAGGTATATTTTAATTGTTACCAGCTTGCAATTGTAGTTACACCACCTTTCGGCTTATCACCAATCTTTACATGAATTTTTGCATCTAATGGTAAAAGCAAATCAACCCTGGATCCGAGTTTTATAAACCCCATCTCATCTGTTTGTTTTACTTCTTGGCCGGCTTGCAGATAATTACAGATCCGTTTAGCTAAAGCACCAGCAATTTGTTTTACCAAAATTTCTTTCCCATTTTTTTTATATACAACAGAGTGTCGTTCATTTTCGGTAGAAGATTTCGGATGCCAGGCTACCAGGTATTTTCCTTTGTGATATTGGCTATACACTACTTCCCCACTAACAGGGTTACGGTTTACATGTACATTCAGCGGACTCATAAAAATAGAAATCTGAATTCGACGATCAGTAAAATACTCATCTGCCTGTACTTCTTCAATTACTACTACTTTACCATCTGCCGGTGCAACTATTGCATTTTCGTCGATAGTTAGTTGTCTATCAGGTATTCTGAAGAATGAAATAAAGAAAATGAGAAATACTAATGTTATAATAAAAAGCAATAAACTAATTATTGGCAGTGAAGAACTCATAAAATAAAATGAGACAATATTTATGATGCCGAATAAAATAGTAGCTAAAGCAATAGTTTTATATCCTTCTTTATGTATTGTCATTACTAATCAGTTGTACGCAAATATAGTATGAAATGGGGAGTAGGAAATAGCCAGCAACTTATGGGATTTTATTCAGCTATTTTATAAATAACTGAATATATAACCAAACAAATGGTGTAGCTAGCAACAAGGAATCAAACCGATCTAAAAAACCACCATGCCCTGGCATTAATGAGCCACTGTCTTTGACTCCTGCAGAACGTTTTAATTTGGATTCCAACAGATCTCCAATAGTACCACTAATTGCTGCTATTAATGCAATTGAACCAAATAAAAATGCAACAGCAGAACTACTATATGAATATAAAAGCAGGGGATATAAAAAAGCCATTACTATAACGCATAGCATCACCCCTCCGATTGTTCCTTCCCATGTTTTCTTAGGTGATACTTTTGAAAGCGGTGTCTTTCCGATAAATGACCCGACTATATATGCCATCGTATCATTAATCCAGATACTTGCAATTATAATCAATGCTATAAAATTACCTGAAACGACTAAAAAGTCACTACTTATCCGAATAGTAAAATCACTATAAAAATCCATCATCAATCCCCAGCTTAATGAAATATATAACAATCCTATTACTGCAAAACCAAATGCTTTTACGCTAACCGGATTTTTTTGAAAAATTCCTGTCAATAATAAAGCAAATCCTGCTGCTGAAACAGGCAATGAAATATTTTCCTTTAATCCATAACCACTAATCTGAAAAGCAGGGCTACAAAACCAAAGCATGATACCATAACCCATCACCATCATTCCCAATTTGGTATATGGATGAAAAATTGTGGCATGAATTTTTTCTGTCAACTTCAGATACTCCAACCAACAACCAAAATGAATGACAGAAAATAAAATCAGAAAACTCCATTGATTCCAAAGTAAGCCCGTCAACATTACAGCTACAAAAACAATTGCAGTTAAAGCTCTGGTACGAAAGGTTTGAATGTTAAATGCCATGTATCACTTAAATCATTAATAGAAAGGTGTGTTTCTTAATTCTTCATTTTTACCAGCAGGAGGGATTTCTTCCGGTGGTTTTACTATTACCTTTTTAAAGTAATAAAACAAAACAACCAGTACCGGTAATGCAAATATTCCATACCAGGTTGCATCAGCGTTATCATTCATCGCTTCACTCACAGATTTTCCCTGTTGCTTATAAATATAAACTACTGTTATAGCCATAGCATTATTAATAAAATGTGCTAAAATGCTCAACCAAAGTTTGCCGGAAAAATGATAAATAGCTCCCAACATCACTCCTAAAAATACTCTGGATAAAAATCCGTAAAAAGAGAGGTGTACTAAACTAAAAATAATGCTTACAATAATAATTGCCACCCATGGATTTTTTATGGAACGAGATAAGAAGTTTTGTAACCCACCCCGAAACAATGTTTCTTCACAAAGTGCAGGCAAAAATGCCATGATAAATATTGCGAGCAAATATTCGGTAAAATTATTCAAGGTTAAAATTGCCGAAGCTTGTCTGATATAGTCAGCCTCCATTTTATCAAACTTCCCTTTCCAGGAAGCATCAATTGGTATATTCTGATTAAAATAGGAAAGCGCAGCCGATACAATTAATGCTATAAAAACAATTCCGAAAACTAAACCCACTTCTTTTAAATAAATTTTTCCCTTGAAGCCCAACAATTTCATGGGCTGGCGATTCATCACTTGGGCTGTAAGTAATGCTGGTAATAAAAATGCAACAATAGATGTAATGATCTGAATAACTTTAACTGCATTACTATTAGAAGGTTTCATCATGCCTTCTTCTATCTTTAAAGCACTTTCACCTGTCATTGCCGACCAGATCGGTAAACTTACAAGTCCAGCCAGAATAAAACTGGCTATAGCAAAAGCTATGAGCATAAAAAATCCAGCTGTATATGAAATACCCTTTGAATGACTATCGTACATAAACTTTGGCGATTAAAATGTAAATTTGCAGGCTTAATTGACCCAAACGCCAAAATTAGGCAAATCAATTTTTAATGGTACAAATCGATAACATAGAGCTCCCCGACTTCCCGTTGTTACTGGCACCGATGGAAGATGTAAGCGATCCTCCTTTCAGGGCTGTTTGTAAGGATAATGGAGCTGATCTGATGTATACTGAATTCATTTCCAGCGAAGGCTTGATAAGAGATGCTATTAAAAGCCGTAAAAAACTCGACATTTTCGATTACGAACGACCTGTTGGTATTCAAATATTTGGAGGGGATGAAGATAGTCTTGCAATGGCCGCAAAAATTGTAGAAGTAACCAACCCAGATTTGTTGGACATTAATTTTGGTTGTCCGGTAAAAAAAGTAGCCCTAAAAGGTGCTGGCGCAGGAGTGTTAAAAGATATTGATTTGATGGTGCGTTTAACTTCCGCTGTTGTAAAATCTACAACATTGCCTGTAACTGTAAAAACCAGATTGGGTTGGGATGACAAAACCAGAAATATTGAAGAAGTTGCGGAACGATTACAAGATGTGGGTATTAAAGCTTTGGCCATACATGGACGTACAAGAACACAGATGTATAAAGGAGAAGCAGACTGGACATTGATTGGTAAAGTAAAAAATAACCCAAGAATTAAAATACCAATATTTGGCAATGGGGATATTGATTCCCCGGAAAAAGCAGTAGAATATAAAAAAAGATATGGAGTAGATGGCATCATGATTGGCCGTGCCGCTATTGGTTATCCCTGGATTTTTAATGAGATTAAACATTTTATTAAAACAGGTGAGCATTTACATTCTCCATCAATTGCAGACCGCATTGCAGTTTGTAGAAAACATTTAAACTTGTCGATTCAATGGAAAGGACCTGTTGTAGGCATCAATGAAATGCGTCGGCATTATGCTAATTATTTAAAAGGCTTACCCAACATAAAAGAGTTTAGAAACAGGCTGGTTACATTACCCACAGAAGCAGAAGTAAATGAAGTGCTAAATGAAGTTGCTGTTACTTACGCTGGATTTGAAGTTGAGAAAACACCGATAGAGTTGATTAACTATCATGAAAA
>JAHEMM010000008.1:18215-63280 GCA_024643655.1 Chitinophagaceae bacterium
GTTCCTTCAAGTATTACAAATGGCATGTAATCAATAAGAAAAGAGGCATAACAAGCAAGCCCTGCGCCAATTATATTCATCACATAATAAAGCTTACCATCATTCTTTATTAATTTCTCCGTACCTAAAAAGTAGGCGATCAGAATTAATGCGACTCCAACAATTCCAATAATATCATTGTAGACCATAACAATTAATTTAGTAATTATTCCTTGATAGCTTTCAATACATCTTTATCCAATGGCGAAATAGAAGGTCCAAAATAATTGGTTAATACTCCTTGTTCATTAACGATGAACTTAGTAAAATTCCAGGATGGCGGTTTTACATTCCAGCCATTTTTAGAACTATCTGTCAACCATTGAAAAACTGAATTCTGTTCTGCTGATTTAATGACAGAGCTTTTTTGCATTAAAGGGAAAGTGACACCAAAGTTTATCTTACAGAATTCAGCTATATCGGAATCTGTTCCTTTTTCCTGTTCTTTAAAATCATTTGCTGGGAAACCAATCACTATCAATTTATCCTTAAAGTCATCGGCTAATTTTTGAAGATCCGCATATTGATTTGTATATCCGCAATCACTTGCCGTATTAACCAACATTACTTTCTTCCCTTTTAAATCTGCAAAGTCTAACGTGTCACCATTATTTTTCTGTCCTTTTAAAGAATAAAAAGATACAGGTGGCTCTTTCTCTCCTGAAAGTTCTTTTGTGTTCTTATTCACAAGTTTAGTAAACCACATCAATGCCGGATAAACTGCCTTTAATATCTTTTGTCTGTACGTCATATTTTTAGAATTTCGGTTAACAATTGCTACATATATAGCAAAAGTTACAACTAGAACTAATAGAACAATTATAATCCGTTTTAGTTTTTTCATATTATCTAATCACCCATTTAAATAATTTTAATTTCCCTTTGAAAGGTGGATATTTTATTGCCGGATCAAACCATGTAGGTGTTTTCATCACTGCTTTTTTATGACTAAAAGTATCAAATGAATACCGTCCGTGATAATTGCCAATTCCGCTAAATCCCCTTCCTCCAAATGGCAAATTATGATTGGTTAAGTGCCAGCTTGAATTGTTTACACAACATCCTCCTGCGGGTACTGCCTTCAACCATTCCTTCTCTTTTTTAGTATTGGAAGTATAAATATAAAATGATAGGGGATCAGGATGCTGTTGAATAATTGCCAAGGCTTCTTCTGTTGATGAAAAACTAATGATTGGCAGTACTGGACCAAATATCTCATCTTTCATTACCGAGTCATTCATTGTGACATCAATAAGTAATGTTGGTTCAATATATCCTTTCTCCTTTTCAGTTCTTCCCCCATGAACAATCGTTCCTTCTTTTAAATAATTGCTAATCCTTTCAAATTGTTTTTCATTAATGATTTTTCCATAATTGTAACTCTCTTCTGGCTTATCAGTAAAAAACTTTCCGATTATTTCTTTCATCGAATCAATGATGCTGTCTTTTACTGATTCATGTACCAACAGATAATCCGGAGCTACACACATTTGACCGGCATTGGAAAATTTAGTCATAGCAATTCGCCTGGCAGCTACTTTAATATTTGCATCGCTTTCTACTACACAGGGGCTTTTACCTCCCAATTCCAATGTAACCGGCACTAAACGATCCGCTGCCATTTTATAAATTATTTTTCCAACAACGGTACTTCCTGTATAAAACACATGACCGAAAGTGAAATTGCTCATCATTTCGGGTATTACTTTTGCCCCATCACCTTGTACATATAAAATATATTCTTTTGGAAAAATGTCTTCGATAATTTTTTTCATCACTACAGCAGTTGCAGGGGCAAACTCACTTGGCTTTAACACTACACAGTTGCCTGCAGCAATGGCACCAATTAATGGATTGAACAGTAAATTAAATGGATAATTCCAGGGCGAAATAATCAACACTACACCTAGTGGTTCGTTCATGATACGACTTCCCGATGGAAGATTTAATAAATTAGTACTCACTCTTTTTGGTTTCATCCATTTACCAAGTTTCTTTATCGCTACATTTAATTCTGTAATAACCATTCCCGTTTCTGTAACCCATACTTCTTCCTTACTTTTCTTGAGGTCTTTATGTAAAGCATCGTATAAATCCTGCTCATGATTGAGAATAGCAGTTTTTAATTTTTTAAGTTGCTCTTTTCTGAAAGCATATGACTGTGTTAGACCACTATTAAAATAATCCTGCAAAGCATTGAGGCTTGTAATGTCTGGCATTAATTCTAATTTTATACCAAGTTAAGTAAATATGACGGATGAATATTTTATGATGCAGGCATTGAAGGAAGCTAAAAAAGCTTATGACGATGATGAAATCCCTATCGGTGCAATTGTAGTGGTGAATGAAAGGGTCATTGCCAGAGGCCATAATATGACTGAACGGCTAAAAGATCCGACTGCTCATGCCGAAATGATTGCACTTACATCAGCATTTAATTCTTTAGGAGCTAAATATCTTCCTGATGCAACATTGTATGTAACGGTGGAACCCTGCTTTATGTGTGCTGGTGCTATTTACTGGAGTAAAATCGGAAAAATTGTTTACGGAGCTGATGATGAAAAAAATGGGTATAAAAAAACAGCCGGGACCAACTGGCCCTTTCACCCAAAAACAGAATTAATTAGAGGTGTAATGAAAGATGATTGTGCAAGACTGATGAAAGATTTTTTTAAAGGGAAGCGATAAAAAAAGGCCGTTATAATTAACGGCCTTTTTAGATTATTTTATTTTTATTGGTCCCACCAAAGCTTTTGGTCAAGTCCTGTTATTGCAGGTACATTCGAACCGTTTCTTGTAAGCTCAACAGAAGGATAATCTAATCTTCGTATATAAGACGGCAAAGCAGCATTTAATGGTAAAGAAAATCCCTGGTATAAATAATTATTTCTCCTGGCATCATTCCATGTCTCCGGATTCAGAAATATTGATTTATATTTTTCTTTTAGTATCAATGCTAATGTAAGATTAGCAGAACCTACAGAAACAGAAGCATGATTAACATAAGCATCTCTATTAACTGCACTTACACCAACTTTATTCATATTAGCTCTTATGCCTTCCAGATAGGCTGCATAAGCTGCCGGTAAGTCTCCGCCCTTTCTAAACCGGGCTTCTGCTTCCAAAAATTTTACTTCACTATATGTAATAATAAACTGCGGGGAAGTATTGCTACTGTAGTAGCCAGTTGTAGAAATATATGACTCTTGCATACTGGTGCCATTGCCAACTCTGCCAGCACCATTGCGGGTACCCCTATAATCATTAAACTGTGTAATAGAAGCTATTAAAGGTAGCCGTGGATCAAAAATTCCATAAATAGTGCCATTCATCATATCTACATATTGTTTACTTAACCATCCTCCTAATAATAACACAGCATTATTCTGAGCTACCTGTGCCCAAGGATTTCTGATGTCAAAAGTTATAATTGCTGCATCATCAGCGTTAGAAGTATATGAATTATTTAATGCTGATATCACATTGTTTGCATTAAAGCTTCCTGTTTTACTTACTAGCATTAGCAACCTTGCTTTTAAAGCATATGCTGTTTTAATCCATGCTGCAGTATTTCCTTTATGCACAAAGTCAAGTGACGTACTAAGTGTAAATGCAGAACCAGGTTGTTGTAATAAAGCGATACCAGCATCTACCAAACTAATACAATTGGTATATAATGTTTGAGCATCATCATAAACAGGAGTTAATTTCAGGCTTGTGAATGCTTCAGCATATGGAGCTTTTCCCCATAAATCATGCACCATTTTTAGATTAAGTGCCATCAATATTTTAGCAACTCCCTGGTGTTGAGACGAAGCTGATGAAGCTCCCAACTTTTCAAGGTCATAAATATCTGTCATGGTATTATACAAGCTTGTCCAAGTTCCACTTGCATCTATAGGTTCATAAATATCTGACGGAGAAGCTGCATTTGGAGATGCCAGATACTGCACATAATTAGATGTAAGGTTTCCAACTCTGAAAACATTCAATGCAGATTGATATGTAACCTGACCTAACAACCCATTAATTGGAGCGGTTGTTGGTGAGTTCGGATTTTGATTTACATCCAGGTATTTTTTACAAGATGATAGTGTAAAAAACAATAATGCGATATATAAAATATTTTTTTTCATATTATAAATTTTAAAACGGATTATAGATTAACATTTATAGAAAAAAGGAAACTACGCATTGCCGGATATGTAAATCCAGCGAATCCTGTAGCATTACTTCCGGAGCTAAAACTTGAACTCTCTGGATCATAACCGGTAAAATCTGTATGTAACCAAAGATTATTTCCGGTAAAACTGACAGTAGCACCTTTGATAAATGTTTTTCCTAAAATAGAATTGGGGACATTATAGCTAAGAGTGAGATTTCTTAATCTTACCCATGATGCATCTTCTACAAAGTTTTCAGAAACCCCCCTGTACACATTCCTGTAATACCCATTACCATAATTACGGTTATCTGGTTTTGTACCCTGACCGGAATAAACTACCTGAGTATTTACTGTGCCATTGGGTAATACACCAGCATATGTCTGTGCATCATCCCTGTCTTCGGTATATTTTGCAATACCAAATGCTGCCATAAAGTTCCCTAACTGGTTATACTTGTACTGACCTTGTTGTGTATCAAACTGGAATGATAAACCAAAGTTTTTATAACGTAAACTATTCACTATTCCACCAATCCATTTGGGTTGAGCATTACCCAGTATTCTTTGTGTACCATCTCTTGTTGGAAAGCCAGCATTGCTGCCTGTTGCTGCAATTACAATTGGCAAATCCTTCTGTAACGTTACACCATCATCAGGTTTACCACCAGCATAGTACCGGAGATAAGATGCTCCATACAAATTACCAACAGCATAGCCGGGAACGTACTTCATAGTAACACTTGAACCTGCATAACCAAACTGGCTTGCGACCACAATTTCGGTAAGATCATCTCTTATACTTAAAACCTTATTCCGATTAGCAGTATAATTCAAATTAACATCCCATGAAAAGTCTTTATTTTTTATTGGGATTGCATTTAATGTTATTTCAACCCCTTTGTTTTCAATTTCACCAGCATTAATAATTGTACTTGTAAAACCTGTTGCTGGCGAAATAGCAACTGGAATAATCTGATCACGGCTATTGAGTTTATACCACGAAAAATCAATTCCTAATCTGTTTTTAAGAAACTTAAGCTCTGTACCAATTTCCAATGTTTTTGTTCTTTCTGGTTTTAAAGTAGCGTCACCTTTTGCATCATTTCTAGTCCATAAAACCTGACCGGTAGAGCTTAATACATATGAGCCATAATATACATTCAAACTATAAGGGTCATAATCTTTTCCTATCTCTGCCCATGATGCTCTGATTTTACCATAGCTCCACCAGCTTGGTAATTTAATCTTATCTGAAAAGACTCCAGAAAAACTAACAGAGGGATAGAAATAAGAATTATTTCCTGGTGCCAGGGTGGAAGTCTGATCCTGCCTTCCTGTTACAGTTAAAAACAAGAAATTATCATAATCCATAGTCAGTTCTCCAAAAAAACTAACAATTCGATATTTCTCTTTGTATTGATTGGTAGTTCTGAACTTAGTGTTATTTAAAGAAAGAAGATCCGGAATATCTAACTCTGTACCTTCTGCGGTTAATCTGTTATACGTTTGATCCCTTACATCGTTTCCAACTCGTAGAACAGTTCCAAACTTTTTAGTCCACTCTTTTGTAAAACTTACGATAAGGTTTGAATTAAGAATTCTATTCTTAATCCTGTACTCGTTAACAAAACCTCTGCCATTATCTTCATATGTAATTTCTCCAACAAGACCTTTAGGACCAGGAGCTGCATAGGTTCGGAAATCATCCGACTGATCTATCCCAAAACGATAATTAATATCAAGCCATTTAAATGGTGAATAGACCCAATTCATATTTCCAATAATCCTATCCACATCATCTCTGAACTGATTAGTTGATGCCCCATACACCGGATTATTATTACCATATGACTTCATTGTGCCGTCTGGTTTGACATAATCCATAACATCCCAACGAGGCGACCAGTAAGTAAGGCTTTCATTATACCTATCTGCATTATAACGAAGACCTCCTGAATTTATATAATATAGTGATGGATTGAACCTTAACTTATCACTAAATTTAAATGTTCCGTTTATCCTTGCTGATATATTTTTGTAATCAGTAAAAGGAATAGTTCCATCTTGTTTAAAATAGGATATAGAACTGCTTAGTAAAGCATTTTCAGTACCACCACTCATATTAATGCTTGTTCGAAACTGATTGCCATTTTGATATCCTCTTGCATAATGATTATATATCTGATCCGGATGTGTGGGGTCTAATGCTTTTGCTGCCGCAACTGTAGGACCCCAGGTCGGCCAGAAACTATTCATATCATAAGCACCAGAATAACCTTGCGAATATTTAGTTTGCACCTCCGGAAATTTATTAACCTGATCTATACCATAAGAAGTAGTAATACCCACTTGTAATTTGCCAGCTTTTCCCGATTTAGTGGTAATGACTACAACTCCATTGGAACCTACTTGGCCATATAATGCAGTAGCTGCACCACCTTTTAATACAGAAATGCTTTCTATATCATCCGGATTGATATCTGCTGCCCTATTACTCATACCTCTTAAAGAGGCTTGCTGGCCTACATTATTGGTGCTGTTATCCATAATTATACCGTCAATTACAAAAAGTGGTGCATTATTTCTACCCGGATCAAGTGATTTCACACCACGAATTAAGATTGATGCTCCCTGACCAGGTGCACCACCACCGCTATTAATCTGCACACCGGAAACTTTTCCCTGCAATGCATTTACAACATTCGGCTGTTTTGTTTGAGAAAGTTCTTCACCTTTTACTTCCTGAGCAGAATAGCCAAGAGATCGCTTTTCTCTTTTAACACCAAATGCTGTAACAACCACTTCATCTAGATTGCCAGATGACTTTAGTTGTGTATTTATCGTTGATTGGTTATTTACTTTAATTTCCTGTGAAATATAGTCTGTGGATGAAATAATCAGCACAGCATTTCCATTTTGTACAGTTATGCTAAATGCACCATTTGCATCAGCAATTACAGTATTCAATTTTCCTTTTTCCTGAATGCTTGCAAAAGGAATAGGATTGTTTTTTTCATTAGTAACCTTTCCAGTAATTTGTTGCTGTGCAAGCAATGAAAGCGGAAGTACCAATAAAAATAGCATTAAGATTTTTTTCATAATACAGTTTTAAATGTTAAGGTTTTAGAGATAGAAAATCTCCAGATAAAATTTAACTTTCGGTAGAGTGTGGATGTTGTGGTTAAATCAAATTTACATTAAATGTCAGCGAAAACTTTCAAAATATTGCAAGATGTTGAGATTTATTTTATATATGGCTGCAAAAACCTGCAAACGGAAAATGTAATTGAACAAAAAATGATATTGAATCAAAAATAATTACAGAAAATAGAAATTCATATTTGTCACGGCAATATTTGTAAAATTGGTATTCCCTTTTTAAAAAAACGGGAAGATTTTTTATAATTCCTCAATTCGAAAAATGATTGTATGCTGAATCGAATTTACACTTGTAACTTTGTTTATAATATTTAAAAAAATAAAATAAAAAAATCATGGCATTTACATTACCCGCATTACCATATGCTAACGAAGCTTTAGAACCCCATTTTGATACGCTAACCATGCAAATACATCATGGTAAACACCATCAGGCATATGTTGATAATCTAAATAAAGCAATTGCTGGAACAGAAAACGAAAATAAATCATTGGATGAATTAATTGAATCGGCTGGTTCGATATCAGCAGCGGTTCGAAATAATGGAGGTGGCCATTGGAATCATACTTTTTTTTGGAATAGCCTTGCCCCAAATGCCGGAGGTTCGCCTTCAGGAAAGTTAGCAGATGCAATCAATGAAGCCTTTGGTACTTTCGAAGCATTCAAAGAAAAATTTGCTGCGGCTGGAATGACAAGATTTGGAAGTGGCTGGGCTTGGTTGATTATACAAAAAGATGGCAAACTTGAAGTTTGTTCTACACCTAATCAAGATAATCCTTTAATGGATGTTGCAGAAACAAAAGGAGTTCCTTTGTTAGGATGTGATGTTTGGGAACATGCTTACTATCTAAAATACCAGAATAAAAGAGCGGATTACCTTGCGGCATTCTGGAGTGTAGTGAACTGGGATAAAGTAGCAGAAAGATTCTAGCATAAAATGAAGCAACAATATAAACTCCGGTTTGACTAATCAACCGGAGTTTTTTTTTATTGATTAAACTTATTGACTGCTTCGATACGGTTGTTGACATGCAACTTGTTATAAATATTTTTAAGATGACGGGTAACTGTATGCGGACTTAAAAATAATTTTGCAGACACTTCTTTTACAATAAGGCCGGTTGAAATCAACTCCAAAATTTCAAACTCTCTATCTGTTAGTTTTTCGAGTTCATTTTTTTTCTCTTTTGGTTGAAAGGTATTGATTACTTTTCTGGCAATATAAGGACTCATTGGAGCACCGCCTTCATACAGTTCTTTTAAAGAAGCTAAAATCTCTTCTGGCATTGAATCCTTTAAAATATATCCACAAGCTCCGTTTCTCAATGCATTAAAAATATACACATCATCATGATAAAAAGAGCAAACCATACATTGAACAGTAGGAGCTACGTTTTTAATATCGGCAATTAACTCATCTCCATTTTTATCTGGTAATTTAATATCAACTATTGCAATTTGTGGTGGATTTTTTTTAATATGATTTAAGGCTGATGTAGCAGATGAATAGCTATGTAGCAGCGTAAAATCGTCTGAATTGTTGAGTAGTAATTCAAGTCCTTCCCGATAGCTTTTATCATCTTCTATAATTGAAACTGTAATCAAAATCGTATATTTCTAATGAATATACAGCAAATTTAAGTTCAATACAGAGGTTCTTTTTCTATAAGTGAAGAAATGTATTTTCATTATGGTACCGGATCATAACCACTACTACCCCAAGGATGGCATCTTGATATTCTTTTTATGGCCAACCACATGCCTTTAAAAATGCCATGCTTTTTTAAAGCTTCCGCAGCATAGTGAGAACAGGTTGGTGTATACCTACATTTTGGTCCCAACCATGGAGAAATTACCAATTGATAAATCTTTATTAGAAAGATAAATGGAAGAGCTAATATTTTAAGCGCTACTTTCATTAATGATTATAAATAATTGTTTAATGATTTTTTCAACTTGTGCATTAATTAAGTCATAATCAGGCAAATCCTTTTCAGTATAAACTAAGAATATATGCAGTCCCAGATTTTTTTCATTTAATAATAACTGTGTTGAGTTTTTTTGTAATCGCCATGCCTCTCTAACCAGCCTTTTAATTCTATTTCTATCAACTGCTCTTTTAAAGTTTCTGGAACTTGCACCGCAACCAATTTGTAAAGCTGCATTTTTATTTATTGAATAGAAAACACGAAACGGTGTTAGTGAAAATCGTTTCCCTTTTTTGAAAAGCGCATCAATTGCTTTTCGACTTTTTAGCCGTTCACTTTTCCCTAATGTAAATTGTTTTGCCACTATTGATACAAATAAAAAAACTCCATCTCGTTTCAAACGAGACGGAGCCATAAATATAGTGAGCTTCCGATTTTTCTCCAGTAAGCAGGAGAAATTAAAGCTTCTATTTTAGTTTGCTCTCATCAGAAACAGACAACTTCCAACGGCCTTTTGCACGGCGACTTGCCAATACTTTACGACCATTTGCGGTTGACATACGTTTACGAAAACCATGAACAGTTTTACGACGCTTACGATGAGGTTGGAATGTACGTTTCATTTTTTATTACTTTTTCCCTTTTATGAAATACGGCCGGGAGAACGGACCAGGTTTCAGTTTACCAACAAGTCACCACACTCATCGGTTTGTGAAAGGACGGCAAAGGTAAGGGTTTGATGATTAATTATTGATAGAGAAATTGGTTGTTTTTAAAAATTTATTTCTAACGGAAACTCTATTAAAGAATTGGAAATGAGTTAGTTATTAAAATTTCTACTTGTTTTTTAGTTTCTTAGATAATGCTTTACTGAAGGTTAGTATGTACCGACTTAATTGTCTGACCATAAAAAATACTTGCCTTACTATCAAAATCATCGGCAGCATCCGTAGTATAAAATTTTCTTGAGCCATTTTTACTACATCGTTCTTCTATTTCAGGATGGCGTTGTAAATAATCCGCCAGGCTTTTTGCTACAATTTCGCCTTGTGAAATCAACGTAACGGCTACTGGTAAATATTCTTTTATTTTTTCTTTTAGTAATGGATAATGGGTGCATCCTAAAAGCAACACATCAATATCTTCTCCTTTTTCAAATATGTTATGCAAATTTTTTTTTACAAAATAATCAGCACCATTATTTTCATATTCGCCATTTTCAACAAGTGGCACCCACAATGGACAAGCTTCTTGATATACTTTAAGCTCAGGAAAAAATTTTGCAATTTCCATTGGATAAGAGGCTGAAGAAACAGTTCCTGATGTTGCTAACACTCCAACTGCATTTGTCTGAGAATAAGAGCCGATTATTTCAGCCGTTGGCCGAATAACTCCAAGCACTCTTTTATCAGGGGCCAAAGTTGGTAAATCATTTTGCTGAATGGTGCGTAATGCTTTTGCCGAAGCTGTATTACAAGCAAGAATAACCAACGAACAACCTTGATTGAAAAACCATTTTACACTCTCTAAAGTGTATTGATAAACTGTTTCAAACGATCGGTTACCATATGGAGATCTTGCATTATCTCCAAGATAGAGATAATCGTATTCAGGTAATTTGTTTACAATCTCTTTCATGACTGTAAGGCCACCAAAGCCTGAATCAAAAATGCCTATTGAACTTTGATTAATCATAAAGCAAAAATAACCCTGACAGCATTGTCAGGGTTAAGATTATTTTAACTAGAAAAATATATTTTATTTACCTGCCGCTGGTTTTTGTGGCAGTTTAATTTTTAATTCATCAAGTACAGGCAATGATAAATCGTCAGCTTCCGGAGCTACTAAAAATACTTCGGTAGAAAACACATGTGTGTATCCTTTCTTTTTTGCAACAGCGTCTATAGCTTTTCTTGCTTTGGCCATATAGGGTGCCAAAAACTCTTGTTGTTTATATTGTAGTACCTGTTGTACATATTCATCAGCGCCACTTAATTCATCTTGCAAATTCTGTATATCTTTTGCTATCAGATCTCTGACACCTTTTGGCTTTGTAGTATCGCCAAACTCTACAAACTTTTTTTGTAATTCAGCTTGTTTATACCGAATATTTGGCATAATAGAATCATTTACAAATTTTTGCCCTATAGTATCGTAATCCAATTTATCCTGAGCAAGTTCTGGCATTAATCCAACAATATCATTAATTCTGATATAGCCAATTTTCATTTGAGCTGAAGCATCATTTGCTAAAAAAAGTCCGGATGCTAGCACAATTACTGAAAGAAATTTTTTCATTTGGTTTATTTTTTAGATTGCTTATAAGAGTACTTATGCTTCGTTTTCGTTGCTTTTAAATTACTCTTTGTGTTTTATTTAATTTTTATTAACAAATTATCTTACTCCCAAATCCTTTAGCACATCTTCGCTTTTGTCTAGTTTTGGGTCGGCAAATATAATGGTAATTCCTTCACTTCTATCCAATACAAAATCATACCCTCTAAATACTGCCATTTTTTGAACTGCATTGTAAACTTTATCCTGAATTGGCTTTATTAATTCCTGTCTTTTTTTGAACAGATCCCCTTCAAATCCAAAACGTTTGCGTTGTAGATCCCGAAGCTCTTTTTCTTTATTATAAAGCTGTGTTTCCCTTTTCTTTTTTAATTCTTCGGTCAGCATAACTTGCTCTGCTTCAAAATTCTGGTACATTTTATCCAGTTCTACTTGCTGGGCGTCTATATCCTTTTGCCAGCCGATAGCAACGTCATCTAGTTGAGATTGCGCAGTTTTATAATCAGGCAGTTTATCTAATATATACCTGGTATCTATTATTGCATATTTCTGTGCCTGTACGGCAATACTCATTAGTAAAAAGCTAAGAGCAACAAATAATATTTTTTTCATGTGTATATTTTTTATTTAGTTTTATTCCGGTTCTACTCCAAGCATAAAGGTAAATCTGGTAGCACCTTTAAGTCCTGATTGTCCTGGTGTTAATCGATCAAGTCCAATACCATAATCAAAGCCTAATAACCCAAACATTGGCAGGAAGAAACGCATACCAACACCCACACTTCTGCGTAATTTGAATGGATTATAATCTTTATAATTAAACCAACCATTAGCAGCTTCAAAAAAGCTTAAAGCATATATAGTACTGCTAGGATTTGTTACCAATGGGAATCGCATTTCAAGAGTGTACTTATTAAATATGGTAAAGAACTGTGTTGCATTTTGCTGATCTGGGTTGATTGAAGGGTTTGAAGTCTGATAAACAGGATAGCCTCTATGTGCTACAATATCATAACCTAACAATCCAAAATTATTTGTTAATCCAGCATCTCCCACCTGAAATCTTTCAAATGGAGAATAACCAATATCTCTGTTATACCTGCCCATAAAACCATATTTGGCGGCCATCTTCAATACAAATTGACGATTTTTATCGGCACCCAACGGTTTGCCAATAGGTACATACCACTCTGCATTAAATCTCCATTTGTGATATTCTGGATTTTTAAACTCATTACTTGTTTTAGAAGCATTTTTATTCATCAAAGAGTAAGGAGGAGTGAACTGTACACTGGCTAAAAAGTTAGATCCACTTCGAGGGAATATTGGATCAAATACTGAAGATCTTTGTATTCCTATTTTAAAACTAATATTTGTGGATGTTCCATTTCTGAAATTCTGATCAAAAATTGGATAATTACGAAGCTGATACTGAGTAAGATTAATTGAATACACCAGGCTGAAATAGTCATCAGGCCATTTTAATTGTTTGCCTAGTGAAACAGAAATACCATTCACCTTTAAATAATTTGTATCAGACCTGGCTCTGTCTATTTGCCCGGTAAACGGATCAAATGCATTTGAATATTTACTGTTATTTAATCCAATTGTAAGAGAGTTTCTTTTTTTACCACCTAGCCATGGCTCGGTAAATGAAAAGCTATAAGAACGGAATGCACGGCCATTTGATTGCATTCTTAAACTTAGTTTTTGACCATCACCGGTTGGCAATGGATCCCAGGCAGATTTTTTCCAGATGTTTCGAATAGAGAAATTATTAAAAGTTACACCCAACGTACCAGTGAGGCCTATGCCACCACCCCAGCCGGCAGAAAGTTCTAACTGATCAGAAGATTTTTCTTCCAGTTTCCAGTTAATATCAACGGTACCATCACTTTGGTCAGGCACTACACCTGGTTCAATTGTTTCCTGATTAAAATATTGAAGATTCGCCAATTCTCGTTGAGAACGAATCAAGTCAGTCCGACTGAATAATTCTCCGGGTATCGTTCTTAATTCACGACGTATCACATAATCTTTTGTCTTTTCATTGCCTGCAATGGTCACATTTTTTAGCCTTGCTTGCGGACCTTCAGTAACTCTTATTTCATAATCAATCGTATCATTATACACGGCCGTTTCAACTGGATCTACCCTAAAAAACAAATATCCTTCGTCCATATAAAGTCCACTGATATCTCCACCGTCCTGAGAGGCTTCTTTACCCAATCTTTTATTCATTATCCCCACATTATATATATCGCCTTTGTTGATTCCAAGGATTACATTGAGGATAGAATCACTATATTTTGCATTGCCTTTCCATACAATATTTCCAAAATAATATTGTTTTCCTTCTTTTATTTTCAAGTCAAGATTAAGGTTACCATTCTTTGTATATATAGCAGTATCTTCTACAATTTGTGCATCTCTGTACCCAAGTGAATTATAGTAATTGAGTACATTATTCTTATCATCATCAAATTTCTTTTGATCAAATTTTGCACCGCTAAAAAGTTTGAACCTAAACCAGGGATCAACCAATTGTTTCGTTTTGCTTAATGAAAGAAAGCCCCAATCTTTAGTATATTCTTTAAACGAGTATGGCTTATTTTCTCCATATGGACTTTTTGCTTCATCCGGTTTCAACGTAAATTTTGACATTTCTTTGGTGCCCTTCATTTGCTTTTTCAGGCGAATACCTTCTACGTTTTCATTACCATAAAAACCAATTTCATTGATCTTCACTTTATTGCCTTTAACCACATTTATTGCCAATTGGTCTGAATTGGCAAAGGCAGGATCTGGTTTCTGTTCAATTATTACTGAAACATTTCTAAATGATTTTTCAGTATAAAACTTTGTTACTACTTCTTTGATATTGCGTAGTGTATTTTCTGTAATAATCGTTTGCTTAGCCAATGATGCTTTGATAGCCAACTCTTCTGCATCAGCTTTATTGATGCCATTAAATTTAAAATTGCCAAGACGAGGTCTTTCCTGCAGGCTTATTTCAAGCCAAACTTTATCGCCATCTATTTTAGTAACAAATATTTCAATGTTTGAAAAAAATCGTTGTCTCCATAGGTTTGCAATGGATTTTGAAAAAATATCGCTACCCGGATGAACAAATTTATCGCCAGGTAATAGGTTTGAAATAGAAAAAACTATCGAAGTATCCAGATGTTTTATCCCAGTAATTTTTACATCGGCAATGGTATATTCTTTTGGCACTCTGGCATTTTGCCAGTCAATTAATTTAGGATCTATTGAAGTAGGTTTTGTTGTATCCTCTTGTGCACTTAGTGTAAATGCTGAGATAACAACAAGTAGCATTGTAACACTAATTTTAGATAAAAGTCGTTGCATATAATTTGTTCTGGTATTCAATACCCACCATGTGGGATTTAAATTATTTGTTTTCAGTACTTTATAAACTAGCTGCCCTTTTGGTCAGGCGGCAAATTAAAGGTTAATATCGAAAGTGTTTGTTAAAAGAAATAGCCGATTATCCGACTCTTTAATTCATTAAACATTATTTGTTTTGGATAACTGTTCGCCTGTTTTTCCAAATCTTCTTTCTCTGGCTTGAAAATCCAAAATTGCTTCATACAAATTCTCTTTTTTAAAATCTGGCCAGCGAACATTTGTAAAATATAATTCAGTATAGGCAAGCTGATACAGCAAAAAGTTGCTTATTCTAAATTCACCGCTTGTTCTTATCATTAATTCCGGGTCAGGAAAAGTATTGGTACACAAAAATTGTTGCAATTTATCCTGATTAATCTCATCTACATTCAATCGCCCTTCCTTTACTTCAATTGCAATTTTTTGTGCTGCATCTACCAACTCCCATCTGCCACTATAGCTAATCGCCATTATAAGATTCAAGCCTGTGTTGACTTTAGTAATATCTAATGCCTCTGTGAGTTCTGTTTTGGCAAAGGCTGGCAACATATTCATATCGCCAATAACATGTAGCCGAATATTGTTTTTATTAAGCGTTTCTACCTCTTTTCGAATGGTACTTACCAGCAATTCCATCAACCCATTTACTTCATTTTCTGGCCGATCCCAGTTTTCTGTTGAAAAAGCATATAGTGTTAGATACCTAACACCAAGCTCGGCACAACCTTCTACTATATTTCGCACACTTTCTACTCCATGATAATGGCCAAAAAGACGATCTTCTCCTTTCTCTTTTGCCCAGCGTCCATTACCATCCATAATGATGGCAATATGGTCTGGCAGAGCATTTTTATCTATTTTTTCTAATAATTGCGACATAAAACGGGGGCACAAAGGTAATCATGATTCCCGCCATTTTCTATGTTTTTGGCAAAAAAGAAAGTGCTAAAGTAAATTAATTAGCCGTTGGGCATTTATAGGACTGTAGATTGAATGTAATATGGAACATGGCAGTTACAAACTGGTCTTTCTGTTTACTGTTACCCCTTTGTCTGCCAGGTATACCAATCGGAGTACCTAACTCATATGACCTGTCGCTTAACAATAAAGCATTAGAGGTGCTACCATCCGGATTGGGAGGGAAAAGTGAAGATTCTACATAGGTTGTACTTACATCATCCAGGTAATCGGTATTTGTAAAACGATGTAATATTTCAAAACCTATATTAATTCTTTCATTAAAAGCATATTTAATACCGCCACCAAAAGGAATGCTGATAGCCATTGAACTGTAAGGTTTCCGATCAGGATACAATGTGCTTCCCTGACCTTCTGTATTTAATGGGCGTAGCAGAATTTTTTCGTCTCTCAAATAAGCATAAGGATCATATGTAAAAATGCCGGCACCAAGTGTTATATATGGTGTAAAACTATAGGCAGGTTCGCCAGGCATAAAACGGAAAAAATTGAAATCACCTTGCAAACTAAGCTCCCAAACATTGCTATTAAAACTTAGGTTTCTGCTAAACATCTGCTTATTAAAAGAATTGTATTTATCTGAATAGCCCAATTTCGCAAAACTTACACCTAGCCTTGCAGCTATATAATTGCCAAGATTTTTACGAAAAAAAACAGAAGCCGCCATTTTAGGCCTGTTTAATTTAGCTCTGGTATTTAAATCCCCAAAATAATGGGCAGCACCAAAGCCTACACCAAATTCACCTTCCTGCACTACTGATTCCTGTGCCGTTAATTGGCAATTATTACCAAAAAAGAACGTAAGAATCATTGCTATTGTAATAATCCGCTTCATCTGTTAATTTTATTTGAATTTTGTTTCATGGGTACTGTCCGTCAAACAAGTTCTCCATTTTACGTCTAATATTCCCGAATGTTTATTAGAACGTTAAAAGTAATAAATTTCTTGTTCAGCAAGCAGTATTTATACCAAATGGGTATTTATAAGAAGCCAAAACTTATTAATAAAAAAGAAGCAAGATTGACAATTCGTCAAAAAACCTAGTGCAAATTTCTATTACTTATTGGCTTTTAGTTTCTTTTATCAAGCCCCCAGGTAAGTTTATTCCGTAGTGTTTGCAGAAAATTGTTTTCGCTTAAGCGAACAAGAGTTACATCAAATGATTCTCTTTTTACAGCTAATTGCACATTTTTATCTACTATTTCCCTTCGGGAATCCAAGGAACAGATAATCTGATCGGAGCGGCATTCAATTTCAAAAGAAATAATATTATTATCAGGCACAATAATAGGCCGCACATTCAGATTATGCGGGGCTACCGGTGTAATAACAAAGTTTCCGGCATCGGGGAAAACAACAGGACCATTGCAACTAAGCGAATAACCTGTAGATCCAGTTGGTGTTGCTACAATCAATCCATCTGCCCAATAATTATTTAAAAATTCACCATTAAGATATGTGTGAATTTTTATCATCGAGTCAATATCTCTTTTATGAATTGAAAATTCATTCAAAGCATAAGGCACATTACCAAACATGGGAATACTTGCATCTAAATGAATAAGTGATCTGGTATCCTTCAGGTAAGTTCGATTTGCAATTGCTTTTACAGCAGTCTGTAATTCCTCCCGGCCGATACTTGCTAAAAATCCTAGTCGCCCAAAATTAATACCCATTATTGCAATCTGCTTATTTCTGATAAGGGTAATCGTATCTAACAAAGTTCCATCACCTCCCAGGCTAATGATAAACTCAATTTCAACTGTTAACTCCTCGGCTCTTGAAAATGTAGATGTATCAGCAGGAAGGTTTATATTTTCTTTTATCTGATCAAAAAAATCCCGAAAAATAATAGGTTGTATTTTTTGTTTTGAAAGTTCGTCAAAAAATAATTGCACATCTTTTTGTTGCTCTTCTGCCATTCCCCTGCTATAAATCGCTGCTTTCATCCAGTGTAGTTTTGTAATTTGTTTTGCAAGGATTTAAAAGATTGACTTGCGATGTAAAAATAACCCGTTTTGCCCTATTGCATTAAAGCTATATTCCAATTTGAAAGTTACATCATAAAAAGTAACAATATCTATCCCAAAACCGCCAGAGTAAAGCATTTTGTTTGACAAGAAATTATTGCCCGGTTCTGGATTATAAACATACCCGGTGTTGCCATATACTTTTCCAAAAATACGTATTGGAATTTTTTGTTTTTCTTTTCCTTTTTTTGCAGGCACTTTAATATTGAAGTTGAACATCTCACGGGCAATGGTAGCTTTTAAAAAACCCCCGGCTGCACCATCAATTACAAAGTATTCATACCCTTGTAAATAAATCTCGCCATATCCCAAAAAACGTTGGTTATAATAGGGTTGTCTAAATGGAGCTTTAAGGCCTCCATAAATTTGCAAATCAAAAAAAGTCTTTTTAGCCACAGGCCATATAGCGTTTCCCTGTGCAGATACTTCCCAAATGTTTATTGGACTATTCAATCCTCTCTTTCTTAAAAAGAGTTTTAGAGCATATCCCTTTGTAGGATAAGGGATATAATTCAAATCAAAATAGGTCATTGAATAACTCAATTCTGGAAATGAAATACTTTTTCTTCCATTAGTAAAAAATGAAGGGTTTTTTTTGATGATGGTATCACTAACAGTTTCTTTTGAAAACCCAAAACCAAAAGTATGGCGGGTTTTTATTGCTCTTCGATAAGAGACTTCTGCAAATCCATTAACGAATCTTCGAACAAAAGATTCATCTTCCTTAAAGAAAGCCTGCTTATCCTGAATTGTAGCATAATTTATCTCTTTGTTTTTACCAGCATTAAATGAAACCTTAGCACCCCATTTTAGTTTTTTGTCGATATATAATCTATCATAGCTTAAAGCCAATTGCTTGGTATAACCATTTACCCACCTAAATCTTAATTTATCATTTACACCTGATACATTATAATAATTGAGTTTGGCGCCATATTCTACCCTATTCAAATTTGCTTTTTGTTCTACAAGCCATTGATTCAAATTACGGTCAACCGGTTTGAAATACGGAAGAGGAAACAAGTACCATCTTTCCTTTACGGCAACCGTAATATTGATTGTATTTGCTTCAAAATTTTTGGCAGCAACTACAACGGAATTGAATAGTGTTGAATTCATCAGCTGATTCTTAGCAACTTCAAACTTTTCAACTAAAACATCCAATGTATAACTGTCTCCTTTTTTAAATGGAAGCTCTCGAAGGATAATATATTTTTTTGTTTTTTTATTGCCGACAATATCAATTTCACCAACTTTAACTACTGCTGACGGTAAAACATTTTGAGGATTACTATTTACAGAATCAATATGTGTAATTTGTGCTGTGAGCACATGACACCACAGAAAAGATGAAACAATAAAAAGATGATATTTTTTTTCCAGCCTCATAACTATTAACAGGGGGAGCAACTAGGTTAGCCGGATTAGTAAATTATTTATTCTTTGACAACCGGTTATACTTTAAGGTAGTTCATAAGATTATCAAAATTACTCCGGAGTTCATTTTCATACATTTCTTCACCAATAAAATACTTCACAGTATATTCATACCGTTGAAAAGTAGATACAATATCTGAAACTTCTGACTTATTAATACGAAGTGTTACCTGCATCATACCCGTTTCCCCATCATTACTTGTGTTTAGTTGCGTAATCTGAGCATCATTCATTTCTACAAGCTTACTTACTTCAGCAAAAGAGTAATTATTACTTGCCAATTCCAAAACAATTAAACCGCCAGGTTCATTTAAGCTCATAAAGTCTGAAGCATGTTTTAGCAGATCATTATAAGATACTACACCGATTAATTCGTTATCGCTTGAAACAACAGGTACAATACTAAGTCCATATTCTCCGGCTAATTGAACCGCTTTGAGAAAATGATCGTCATCTTTAACTGATATTAATGCAAAAGATTGTTGCAATACTTGCAAAGGGTCATTATCGTTTTCAGCCATTAAAAGATCATCTTCACTAATTATACCTATGTATTTGTCTGCTTCGATAATTGGTAAATGTGTAACCTGATTATCATTCATGAGTTGCAATACCTGATAAACCTTATCCGTAAGGCGTATTGAAGGAAGAGAATGTGTTAATAGTTCATTAGTCAACATGGATATCGGCTTTATTCTCAATTGAAAGATACATTGTATTCATAACAATGTAAAGACATCGATGATTAGGTAATTGATGCAGGTTCATTCATTTTTTTCAAAAATTTATGTAGTATAGCGTTAAATTCATCAGGCACCTCCATCATCGGTGCATGACCACATTTATCAATAAAATGCAACTCACTGTTTGGAATCAGCTTATTAAACTCTTTGGCAACAAAGGGTGGTGTAATTGTATCATTATTTCCCCAGGCTAATAAAGTAGGCTGCTTGATCTGATTTAGCTCTTCTCCCAAATTATTTCTTATGGCACTTTTGGCCAGTGCAATTATTTTAATGACTTTAATGCGATTATTGGTCATACTATACACTTCATCTACCAATTCCTTTGTAGCAGTTGCCGGATCGTAAAAAGTTAATTCTGTTTTTTTCTTTATGTATTCGTAATCGCCTCTTTTCGGATAACTATCTCCCATTCCATTTTCAAACAACCCAGAACTTCCTGTTAAAATCAAAGACTTTATTCTTTCCGGATGTTTTAAAGTGTGCACTAATGCCACATGGCCACCTAATGAATTTCCTAACAAATGAATCCCATTATAATCTCTCGCCTCGATAAATTTATGAACATATTTTGCCAGACCGCCAACAGAAGTATTCAAAATATCCATATCAAGTAATGGCAATATTGGTACAACAACTTTATAATGTTGCTTGAAATATTCAACCAGTGATTTAAAATTACTTAATGCGCCAAAAAGGCCATGCAGCAAAACCAGCGGTTCGCCAGTTCCTTCTTCAATAAACTTGAACTTATTGTGTTCTTTAATTTCGTAATCCATAGCTGCTTATTCTTCTTAACCTACCAATATTCGGTTTTCTTTGTTGCAAAATAATCGTTTTATGCAAAAAATCAACAGATTATAACACAAAACAATGTATATCAGGACAAATATAAGCGTCAATAGCATCTTTTAATCAGTTGTTTTTGCTAGTTTTTCCTTTAAGTTAAAATTTGCTCGGATAATCTCAAAAAGAAAATAATTTAATTTTTTGAAATATTTAAGGCGACGCCTTCAAAAAAGGATTTCAAGTCTTCAAACATATCCTTGAATAAGGGTATAACTGACCCAAAACCATTAATAGCTTTTGGTCCCCAAGGCTCCACAAAAGAGTAAGTCATCGATTTGCTGATAGTGTCAGGTTGTAACATTTTCAGTTGTTCTGCATAAAAAATCAATACGCTGAAAACTGTTATATAAATGACAGAAAATAAAACAATACCTCCAATTTTGTTTAACCACCCCATCATAGCAAACTGTACTGTTTTCTCAATTAATTTGCCGCCAAGGCGAATCAATAATATAACCAACATAAATACTGTAGCGAATGAAATTACTGGCAACCATTCGTCTGACAGGTTTACTGCTTTACCTAAATACGAAGCCATTACAACTGAAAGTTTCATAGCTGCAGCTAACCCAATAATTACTGCTACAAGGGAAAATAAACCAATAATTAAACCTCGCTGATACCCTTTTAAAATGGCAAGCACAAGAACAGCAGCAAATATGAGATCTAATAACATTTAGATGTTTGATGAATAACGTCAGATATAGTTTGATATTTTAATCAATCTATTTTTCAGCTTTTCGATAACAACTCTTTCACTAATGTGGAAATCGTTTTACCATCTGCCCTACCTGCCAATTGTTTGGTTGCAGCCCCCATAACTTTCCCCATATCTGCAGGCGAAGAAGCCCCTACTTCTGAAATAATTTTTATAAGTTCTTTTTTTACTTCTTCAACAGACAGTTGTTTGGGAAGGAACTTTTCAATCACCGCAATTTCTTCTTCTTCCTTATTGGCCAGGTCTTCTCTGTTTTGTTGTTGAAATATTTCTAATGAATCTTTTCGTTGTTTCACCAATTTTTGCAGCAATTTCATCTCATCATCTTCTGATAATTCTCCTCCTGCACCTTCAGAAGTCTTTGCAAGTAAAATAGCGGCTTTTACTGCTCGCAAGCTTCTTAACGCTGCTTCATTTTTTGCAATCATTGCAGCTTTTAGTTCGGTCATTATTTTTTGTTCGAGATTCATATCTATTAAATTAAATTTATTTCTGTGTATGGTTTCATATTCCTGCCAATCAATCCGCTTTATTCTCCTTTAATTGCTTTTCTTTGAACTTTTCGTAAAAGTCGTGAGCAAACTTTTTCATTTCCTCTACTTGTTCTGTGTATTTAGTAGCACGGCCATAAGTATCTGCCATTGTCATCATTGTTTGAAAAAAGAAATCAGCCATTTCGTCAACCATCATATCCTTTGTCCAAAGGTCAATACGAAGGGCTGCTTTATCTGCACTATCCCAGAATGAAATCATCATTGCTTTTGCTTTCTGTGCATTTTCTGCACCAGTATCTGTTGCACTCCATGAAATGGAATCCGGCACACGGTTTTCATCGGTCACTACATCTATAGTAATTGTAGATTTATTCATTAGCTTGTTTTATTTTATTTAAAAAGAGCAAAGGTAATACATCGTTATGATGAAAATGAACAGTGAAGTATCCATTATTGAATTCAACTGATTATTTTTTGCATGTTTTGCCAAAGTAATTGAGCGACAATATCCCAATTATAATTTTGCTCACAATTTTTCCCTTTTACAAGTAATTCATTCCGCATTCGCTCATCCTTGTATAATAACATCATTCTATCTGCAATTGCCGTGTGACTATTGTCCTCCATATAAAGTATTGCATCCTTTGCTATTTCTTTCATTGAATTTGTAGCAATTGCAATAACAGGGACTTCCATTTTCATAGCTTCAATGACCAACACTGGAAATTCTTCAATAAATGAAGGATTCACAAATCCATATGCAGCTCCAATTAAATTTACCAAAGTGATTGTATCCAAATCGTCAACCAGTACAACATCATTTCTGTATTTATAAGATTGCAGGTCTTTTTTTAAAGATCTGTATGCGGGATCTATTTTACCTGCTAAAACTAATTTCATACTCGTCTGTTGCCGCTTCTTAAAAATTGAAAACGCCTTTAATAAAGTCATCAGATTTTTCCCGGCATGTATTTCCCCAGCATAAATAAAATACTCTTTTCCTTCTGTATAACTATTTTTTATCGCTTCTTTATCATGCAGGCTTAGCGGTTGAAAAATTTTTCTGACACCACTATGAACTGTTACGATTTTTGATTCTTCAACTCTATATTTATCAGTTATTTCATTCTTCAAAAAATTAGAAACTGTAATAATTAGATTGGCTTTTTCTAAAAATCTGGACGTTTTCTTTTTTTTGTATGCCGCAATAGATTTTTTCACAAATAACGGCTGATACAAAAAAGCAAGATCATGCATGATTATGCATTGAGGAACGTTTGTTTTCAGAGAACAAAATCCATCGCAGGAAACAAACAAATCTGCTTTTATTTTTTTTAAAACCAAGGGGATTTTTATATCATACCAATATTTTAATAGCAATGGATTGCTGGCAAGAGGAGTGATAATATGCGGCTTTATATTATCACTGGTTATAAATCGCTCCTCAAACGGTCGATCAAAAATGTAAATAAACTCATGTTCGGAATGCTGCTTTGCAATCCTTGAAAAAGTTTCAAAGATAAAATTACTTACACTTTCCTGCTGACCAGAAAGCATGAACCTCGTATTTATCGCAATGATCATAAATGAGAGCAAAGGTATTGTTTGTGCGAACTACTGCGTAATTCATCTTAACACAAATAATTTCTTTATCAAGTGATTTCATTTTTTACTGTATCGATTTACTTATTTTAAAATGGACAAATTTATACGAGTAAATACTGTGGATATTCATTAATTACCGAGTCAAAAGAAGGTCACTTATACAATTGTATACTGAATCTATTGCTATTACTTTTATTCTTACAATCTGTGTAAAATCCAAAACTAAAACCTATGAAAAATATCTACTTCCGTAACTTTTTATTACTTATGTTTTTATTAATACAACTGTTAAGTAACCAAAAAGCAAAAGCTCAATGCCCATATGGGATAACCCCCGGACAAGTATCTTATGACACAACAATCATAACACCAGCTGGAATCAACACTTTACTTGTTAAATTTCCTCAAGCTAATCCTTTTGATGGGCTACTTACTTGTTTACGACTATGTATTACGATTACCGGTGTTGTTGATTCAGTAAGTGTAGAAAACAATTCAGCTTCGCCTCAAACTGCTGATGTTTATTATATAAGAACAGACCAGATAAACGGGCCTGGCTTAAGCGGGCCACTAACCAATAGCATAAATTATCATTACGGTCCTTTTGCATTGGGTGCCACAAATGGGGTTTTAGGCTCTGGCCCGGACTTTACCTCTATTTCAAAAGATACGTTGTTAAATGCGGTAACCAACTGTACTACCATTACAAACGCTGATTCGCTCTTCCAGTTTTATGGGCAAGATAGTGTTACCTATCTATATAATATTACAGCTTTTACTAATGTAACTTGTACCGGAGGTAATTATAATAGCTCTGTTTCAACTTCAGCTTTAGTACGGTTTCGCTTTGAATACTGCACTTGTCCCGGATTAATATTGCCACTTGGTATTAGTGATTTTAAAATAGAAAGGATTGCTGAAAACAGGGCTTCTTTGATATGGAATGAAATTCAGACAGCCGAAAATTCTGCTTTCCATTATGAAGTTGAAATGAGCCGGGATGGAAAAAATTTTACTTCTCAGGGAATATTAAATGCCGGTAATCCAATAAACACTCCATACCGATTTATATTTTCGAGTAATTTGAAAGCGAGTATAGAATACTATTTCAGGATAAGACAGGTATTTGCAAATGGATACAGCCGTTTTTCTGAAATACGTAGAATTACACTGAAAAACTCTCAGACTTCTCCATTTATATTATACCCAAACCCTTCAAACAGTGTTGTTGGTATCAAATTTGATAATATTCAGAGCGAAAAAAAGGTTGTTGAGATTTTTAATTCGCAGGCACAAAAGGTAATAAGTAAAGAAATTGTGGTTTCGGGTTCTTTTTATCAATTAGCAACGCCGTTACAAAAAGGGATGTATTGGATTCGGGTAAGAGATGTAGCGACCGGCTTGTCAAGTGTCAATCAACTTTTTATTAAATGACCTCTTGGTGGAAGAGGATGGTGGCTTGTAAAAGGGGCCTTTTTCCAAGGCCCCTTTCTTTTTTTCTCTTCTTAGCTTTAACGGCAGAACACCCCTTATAGAGGCTTCAGATAATATTTTATTTTAATCTTAAACTATCCACTTTAGTTTCACTTTCAATTTCAAACTTCTTTATCTACATTTGTTTTATGGATTTAGAAAATATGGAATATAATACGACCAGAAATCATCTTACGATGAGAGAATATGGTCGGCATGTACAGAAAATGGTAGAGCATATAATGACGATTGAAGACCCTGAACGTCGTCAACGAAATGCACAAGCAGTCATAGAATTAATGGGTTTTTTAAACCCACATTTGAAAAATGTGGAAGATTTTCGTCATAAACTATGGGATCACCTTTTTTTAATCTCAGATTTTACATTAGATGTAAAATCTCCATATCCTATACCTACCAGAGAAACATTAAAGGCAAAACCCGACCCTCTTCCATATCCAAGCAGTAATCCTAAGTTTTCTCATCTTGGCAAAAACCTTGAAGTAATAATTGATAAGGCTTTAGCAGAACAGGATCCTGATAAAAAACTGGGTCTTTCAAATGCGATTGCATACTACATGAAACTTGCTTATAACAATTGGCATAAAGAAATTGTACATGATGATGCTATCCAAAGTGAATTAAATGTTATCACAAAAGGGCAAATCACTTTTACTAATACGCCTTATGTAAAAGCTTTTCGTCCGCAACAGGAAAATCGTGGTGGCGGCCGTAGAGACAACAGAGGCGGCGCTGGTCGCCGAGATAACCGCGGTGGAAGTGGTGGTGGCCGTAGAGACAACAGAGGCGGCAGTAGCGGATCTTATAAGAAGAAAAGATATTAATATAAAGTATATAATTAAGGTTTTAGATTTGAGGTTGGTGTATTTTACATCAACCTTTTCATTTAATAGGCATTCTGATTACCTTTCAGAAAATTAAAAATTCATTTATTTCAAATACAAAGTTCCAAATGCATTCATTCGAAGTAAGAGGCGGCAAAAAATTAGCGGGAGAAATCATTCCGCAGGGAGCAAAAAATGAGGCGCTGCAGATTATCAGTGCTGTATTATTAACACCCGAAGAAGTTACGATCACCAATATTCCAGATATTATTGATGTAAATCTCTTAATTGAACTTTTGGGCGAAATGAATGTGAAAGTAAAAAGAACAAGCCGAGATACTTGTATTTTTAAAGCAGATGATGTAGATATTGATTACTTACACAGCGATGCATATAAAAAGAAAAGCGGAAAACTTCGCGGTTCTGTAATGTTTGCCGGACCAATGCTTTCCAGATTTAAAAAAGCATTTATCCCAAAACCAGGAGGCGATAAAATTGGTCGAAGAAGATTAGACACACATATTATTGGTTTTGAAAAACTAGGTGCAACTTTTACATTAAATGATGATGGATTCTTTCATCTTGAAGCTCCTAATTTAAAAGGAGCATCATTATTGTTAGATGAACCCTCTGTAACAGGTACTGCCAATATTATTATGGCAGCTGCTATGGCAAACGGAACCACTATCATTTACAATGCTGCCTGCGAACCTTATATTCAGCAGCTTTGCCGGATGATCAATAATATGGGTGGAAAAATATCCGGCATTGGAAGTAATATGCTTTCAATTGTAGGGGTAGCCTATTTATCAGGCACTCAGCATCGTATGTTACCAGATATGATAGAAGTAGGTTCTTTTATCGGATTAGCTGCAATGACGCAAAGTGATATCACCATTAAAGGTGCTGGTATTGAACACCTTGGTATCATCCCGGAAAAATTTCAGCAATTAGGTATTCAATTGAATTTTAAAGGTGATGACATTCATATACCTGCACAAGAGAGTTATGAAATACAAACTTTCTTAGATGGTTCTGTTATGACCATTTATGATCATCCCTGGCCGGGCTTTACACCTGACTTATTAAGTATTGTTTTGGTAACTGCAATACAGGCAAAAGGCTCGATACTTATTCATCAGAAAATGTTTGAAAGCCGTTTGTTCTTTGTAGATAAGCTAATTGATATGGGAGCAAGAATAGTACTTTGCGACCCGCACCGTGCTGTAGTAATTGGTTTGGAAAGAGAACAAATGCTGCGTGGCATTACCATGAGTTCTCCCGATATCCGTGCAGGTGTTGCTTTGTTAATTGCAGCATTAAGTGCGGAAGGGAAAAGTATTATTCAGAATATTGAACAAATTGATCGTGGTTATCAGGATATAGATGGACGATTAAAAAAACTAGGAGCCGATATTATAAGAATATAATCTGTTTATGTTGATTGATATTTTTAAACAACAACCAGTTCTCGAAAATGAAAGAGTGTTGCTTCGTCCTATCGAAGAAACTGATTTTGAGTTTCTATCTTCTTTTTCTTTAAACGAACCAGATCTCTGGTTCTATGGATTGGTAACGGCTGCAGGAGAACAGAATCTGAAAAACTATTTAGCTGCTGCAGTAAAAAACAGGGCCGAGAAAAAAGAATACCCGTTTATCATCTATGATAAAAAGGTAAACGCCTATGCTGGCAGCACAAGATTTTATGATATAAATCCTACCTATCTAACTTCTCAACTAGGGTTTACCTGGTATGGAAAGGAATTTCAACAAACCGGCCTTAACAGGCATTGTAAATTATTATTACTCACTTTTGCATTTGAAGTTTGGGGGCTAGAACGTTTAGAGTTTAGAGCTGATGCAAGAAATGCAAAAAGTATTGCTGCTATGAAAGCGATTGGTTGTATTGAAGAAGGAATTCTGCGCAATCATATGCCTACTGTACAAGGTGACAGAAGAGCTAGTATTGTATTGAGCATTTTAAAGTCTGAATGGTTTGGCAGTGTAAAGGAAACACTGACAAAAAAAGTAAAATGAAAACAGCGATTTAGAGATGGCATTGTCACAAGATTTTTAGATTGCTTTAATTGTATCAATTGTTAGAAGGAATATTATTTTAGCTTCAAACTACATCAGCTAATTAGCAAACTAAAAATTGTTAAAACCAATAGAAAGCTCTAAGTTTTAAAAAAATGACAAACAATATCACATTAACAGTAACAGAAAAGAAAGATTTATACTCATTATTTCAATTTCAACTCGATAAAGAAGCAAATTATTTAGCCGCTTTTACACCGAAAGACTCAACTGATGAATCTGCTTACATTGAAAAGTTTACAAAGCACATAGTAGACCCGACAATAAATATGCGGACTATAAAAGTTAATAATGAAATTACAGGCAGTATTGCAAAATTTGTAATGCAAAATGACAATGAGATTACTTATTGGATTGACAAAAAATTTTGGGGACAAGGAATTGCAACAACTGCACTTAAGATTTTTTTAAAAATTGAACAAAGTAGACCAATTTATGGTCGGGTGGCATTTGACAATGTTGGCTCACAAAAGGTTTTAGAAAAATGCGGTTTTGTAAGAATCGGAAAGGATAAAGGTTTTGCAAATGCCAGGCAAACAGAAATTGAAGAATTTATTTATAAGCTTTCAGATTGAAAGTAAATAAGATACTAAAGCCAATATGAAGTACGAATCAAAGGTTTCCTTGATCTTGAATGATTGCAATTCTGGTACATTAATTTTAATCATTCAATCAATTATCTGATATGTTAGAAATAAGACCCTCTTGCGAAAATTGTGGCAAGGCCTTACCCAATACTTCTTCAGAAGCAATGATTTGTACTTTTGAATGTACATATTGCGAAAAATGTGTTGTTGATATTTTAAATAATGTTTGTCCTAATTGTGGTGGCGGTTTTGAAAAAAGACCAACAAGGCCAAGTAAATATATTACCGACCATCCCGAAAGTGTAATTCAAATAATTAAACCAGTTGATATCGAAAAACTGAACAAACTGAAAGAAAAATTTAGCGAGATTGACCCTCGAAAAAGGTAATAAACAATCGTCGTTTAGCCATCCTTGATTTTATTAAATTTAAAGAAGTTCTATTTCTTTTATGAATTTCCTTTTTCTTTGCACATGGCTGATCGTAAAAATAAAATTATAACAATTGTCGCACCATCAGGAGCAGGAAAGACATCTGTTACAAATCATCTTTTACAATCATTTCCTGATCAGCTTGCATTTTCTATTTCCTGTGCCACCAGAAAGCCAAGAAATTATGAGAAAGATAATGTTGACTACTATTTTATTTCAGTAAATGAATTTGAAAAAAAAATAGATAATGAAGAATTTATTGAATGGGAAATGGTGTATGAAGGAAAATATTATGGCACATTGAAAAGTGAGGTGGAACGAATCTGGCAACAAAATAAATCGCCACTGCTGGATATTGATGTAAAAGGAGGTATAAATGTGCAACAATTATATCCCTATAACTCATTATCATTATTTATAGAGCCTCCTTCTATTGATGAATTGGAGCGCCGTTTAAAAGCAAGGGGCACCGAAACCGAAGCTTCTCTGATGGCCCGTATCAATAAAGCCAGTTATGAGCTTTCTTTTAAACAACAGTTTGATCATATTATTCTTAATGATGATCTGCAAAGAGCTTGCACCGAAGCCCGGGATATTGTGGCTAAATTTCTATTTTCAGATAAATAAACTGCTAATTCTACAATAAATAGTTCTTATCTATCTTCGCAACATGATAGAATGGAGTGCAATTTTACTATTTGTCATTACACTTGTAGTAATGGGATTTTTCTCAGGAATTGAAATGGCATACTATAGTGCCAATAGGTTGAATATTGAGATCAAAAAAAATCAGGGAGGTAATACAGGAATATTATTATCCAAGTTTATTGAGTCCCCAGCCAAGTTTATCGGAACAACATTGATTGGCTACACCGTTTTTCTAGTACTACTTAGTTTACAGATAAGCAAAGTAATGGCGCCTGTCTGGAAGAAATTAAATGTTGGTTCTGCCACTATTTATTTAATAATAGAAATTGCTTTGGCCACTTTTGTAGTATTACTATTTGCAGAATTTATTCCAAGGGCTATATACCGTTCTAAAAGCAACACTTTGTTGGGCAAGCTGGCATCAATCACCAATTTATTTTATGCATTATTTAGCCCGATAGCTGCCGGATTAATTTATATATCTGAGTGGATTTTAAAGTATCTCTTCAATATACGATTGGATAAAAACAAAGAACCCATCAACCGTCGTGACTTAAAACATCTTTTTGTTATGACCCCCGAAGATGAACGACAAGAAAGGAATACACAGTTGATGGAGAATGCTCAGGAGCTGCCAAAAGTAAAGATCCGGCAATGCCTGGTTCCCCGTAAGGAAATTGTAGGAATTGAGGAGTCTTCATCAAAGGAAGATTTAGCAAATAAATTTATCGAAACCAAGCTTAGCAGACTCATTGTTTATAAAGAAAACATTGATCAGATTGTTGGCTATGTTCACCAGCTTGATATGTTTAAAAAGCCAGAAAGTATAGAGGATGTATTAATATCAATTCCTGCAGTACCAGAAAGTATGAGTGCTTCTGGCCTTATTACCAAATTTGCAAAAGAAAGAAAAAGTATAGCATGGGTTGTAGATGAATTTGGTGGTACAGCCGGAATCATTACAATGGAAGATGTGCTTGAAGAACTTTTTGGAGAGATTCATGATGAATATGATACAGAGAGTTTTGTAGATAAGCAATTATCTGAAAATGAGTTTATGTTTTCAGGGCGATTGGAACTCGATTTTTTGAATGAAAAATATGGTTTTGAATTTAATGATAGCGAATCGGAAACGCTATCAGGTTATATTATTAACCATCATGAAAAAATTCCCGAACAGAAGGAACGTATTATAATCGATGATTTTGAATTTGATATTTTACATGTAAGTGATACCCGCATTGAAATGGTAAAAATGAAAAAGTTGAAATAGAAAAGCAATAAGTTGAAAGTAATTAGTCTTAAGCTTTCAATTAGTACCTACTCCTTTTGTTGACTTTTGAGTATTCACCATTCGCCTCCTTATCTTTGCCTCTCTTTTGAAAACAACACATGGCATTACTCGATTTTATCAAGAAGCGAAAAAAGGATCCAAAGGCAGAAATGTCTTTTATCGACCATTTAGAAGATTTAAGATGGCATGTGATACGATCTGTAATTGCCATTTTGCTCGGCTCAATTATCGTTTTTATTTATGTTGATTTTGTGGTAAATGAAGTATTATTTGCCCCTACCCGTGCCGATTTTATTTCGGCCCGTTGGCTGTGCAGTCTTGGTCATAAAATTGGTATTGGTGATACATTGTGTTTTCAGCAAGTAGATGTAAAATTTCTGGAAACAACAATGACCGGACAATTCATTGCATCATTTACATTGGCTTTTATTGGCGGTTTCATTCTTGCGTTCCCCTATATCTTCTGGGAATTTTGGAAATTCTTACGCCCAGCACTATCTGAAAAAGAATTAAAAAAAACCCGGGGAGTAATATTTTGGGTGTCGATTTTATTTTTCACGGGAGTAGCTTTTGGTTATTATATCCTCACACCATTTATGGTGAATTTTTATTTCAACTATAAGTTGAGTCCGCAGATACAGATCATGCCTACATTTTCTGATTATTTGGAAAATCTTATTTATACAACTGTAGGCATTGGTATTTTATTCCAGATGCCTCTTTTGGTTATGGTATTAGCAAGAATTGGTATTGTTACTGCAAAATTTCTAAGGAAATATAGAAGACATGCTTTTGTGGTGATTTTGATAGCTGCTGCAATCATTACTCCTTCTACAGATCCGTTTAGCTTAACAATTGTTACTATCCCATTGTATTTGCTGTTTGAAGCCAGCATTATTATCGCTTCCCGCATCAATAAAAGTCAGCAAAAAGAAGAAGAAGAATGGAGCTAAATAAAAAGGTTGTCGAAAGTTGTGCATAAGAAGTTTCTTAACTTTACTATACTACATTAAACAATTGACTAAATTATTAGCTATGCATTCTCCATTTGACCTTAGCAAACCCATCGCAATAGGCAGTGATCATGCCGGATATGACTACAAGGAAGATTTGATCTCTTTTCTGGAAGGAAAGGGATTAACATTTAAAGATTTTGGCACACATAGTAAAGACTCGGTTGATTATGCTGATTTTGCTCACCCTGTTGCCACTGCTGTAGAAAATGGAAAAGCCGCCTTTGGTATATTAGTTTGTGGTAGTGCTAATGGTGTTGCAATGACAGCCAATAAACATCAAGGTATTAGAGCAGCGATTTGTTGGGGAGAAGAATTAGCAAAATTGGCCAGGAGTCACAATGATGCGAATATCATTTGCATTCCAGCAAGATTTGTAAGAGAGGGCGATGCAGAGAAAATGGTAGCTCACTTTATTACGACAGATTTTGAAGGTGGGAGACATAAAAACCGGGTAGATAAAATAGCTTGTTCCTGATTTTTTTGTTCGATTGCCAATCATCAACTTTTCCCTTTCATTATTCTGGAAGGGATTATTTTTACCTGTAAGTATAAGTTTTAGCGAAATACTAATAACACACAATCAAAAATTATGTCAAAAAGAATCCTCGTTTATTTTTTATTGATGCTGCCATTCATTTCAATGGCACAAAAAAAAGACAAGCATGCAAAAAATATTGCTGCAACCATTACAGTTGATGATATGAAGAAGCACCTCTACATTATTGCCGGTCCTGAGATGGAAGGAAGAAATACTCCTTCTGAGGGACTGAATAAAGCTGCAGATTATATAGAATCACAATTCAAAGCCATGGGGCTAGCGCCGGGAAACAATGGAAGTTATCGTCAATATTATAACCTCTACAAAGATTCAATGATTGGATCCACGATGAATATCAATGGCGTTACAATGGAATTAAATAAAGATTTCCAACCTCAGGCCAGTAATTATGCTGCCGAAATGCGTTTTTCAGAAGCAGTCTTTGCCGGTTATGGAATCAGCGAACCAGGAAATAGAGATGATTACAAAGATTTGGATGTTGCTGGAAAGCTGGTCATTATTGCTGATGGAAGCCCTTCTGATTTTAAATCAGAGTTAAGAGGTTTTGCTTCGCCAACCAGTTCTTTTGGTAAAATAAATGCTGCTATGAATAAAGGAGCTGCTGGCTTACTGATTATTTATAATAATTTTCCCAGAAGTGAAATGAGAGTCAACAATAATTGGGGATTAAACAGTTTTAGACCAACACAAATGCCATTGACATTTAATATATCCGAAAACGTTATTGCAAAAATCATGGGCGAAGATGGCAAGAATATTTTTTCAAAATTAAAAGAAGGAACGCTGGCGAGTAAAACCTATTCTGTGGAAATAGAAATAGGATTTGCTAAGCAAACGCAAACTACTACCGCATCAAATGTAATTGGCATAGTAGAAGGAACTGATTTGAAGGACGAATATGTTTTCATTACCAGCCATTACGACCATCTTGGAAAAAGAGGGGATGTAATATATTATGGAGCAGATGATGATGGATCGGGAACAACTGGTGTTTTGGAAATGGCTGAAGCATTTGCCAAAGCAAAAGAAATGGGCAAGGGGCCTCGCAGAACGATGGTATTTATGACCGTTAGTGGCGAAGAAAAAGGATTATGGGGTTCCGCCTATTATGCTAATCATCCAATATATCCTTTAGATAAAACAACAGTCGATCTGAATATTGACATGATTGGCCGAACTGATTCAAGTCGTCATTATGGAGATACGTTGAATTATATATATGTCGTTGGTGATGACAAAATAAGTAGTGACCTGAAAGTTATCAGTGAACAAGCAAATAAACTGTATGCCAAATTAGAATTGGATTATAAATTCAATGACCCCAATGACCGTAACAGAATTTATTTTCGTAGTGACCATTACAACTTTGCCGCGAAAGGAGTTCCTATTATCTTTTATTATGATGGTATGTTAAAAGCTGATTATCATAAACCAACAGATACACCCGATAAAATCAATTATCCATTGATGGTAAAAAGAACGCAATTGGTATTTTATACTGCCTGGGAAATGGCCAACAGAAATGAAATGTTGAAAAGAGATATGAAATTAGAAATACCAAAAAGATGATATAAGACAGATAAAAGATTTATAAAAAGCGAAGCAAATACTTCGCTTTTATATTTATATTTTCAATTATTAATTGGATCACAGTATGGATACGAATGATTCTCAAGAGGATATTGTTTCAGATTATTATGATGATTACAAGCAAACGCAAAAGGAGATATTTGAAGCAGATGTCATCAAAGTAAGAAACGCCATTGTTTGGATTGGTGGATTATTATTTGCCAGCGACTTGTTAGGACTTGCAATAGCTAATCTTATCGTTTTAGAAAATGTCTTGTATGCACTTCTTTTTCCGGCTATATTTATCGCTTTTGGGTTGCTGGCGATGAAGCAACCTCTGATCAGTATTGTGCTTTCAATAGTATTATTTGGTATCATCATCTTCATTACTATCCGGGCTTATGGTAGTCGGGCTGCCATCAATGGCATATTAATAAAAGCCATCATAGTTTATCTGCTCATTAGTGGCTTTCAAAGTGCCAAATCTGCCGAATTAGCCAGAAAAGAATTTAAATAATGCTTCTTTAATCAATCTTCCTCAAAAAATATTTTTTTTAAACCTCAGGCATCTGAAATAGTCTATTCTACGTTAATAGTATTGCGTAGTGTGAAAATTATTATCCTATAAAAATTTAATCCAGGCCTTTCTATATAAATAAATCCCGACCAATTAGTTTTGATCGGGATTTTTTATACAAGTAAACTTTTTTTACCACCCTAACACCCAAGCAAATATCAGCGGTGCAACAATTGTTGCATCACTCTCCACTATGAATTTTGGTGTTTTAATATCTAATTTTCCCCAGGTAATTTTTTCATTGGGTACGGCACCGGAATAAGAACCATACGAAGTTGTAGAATCGCTAATCTGGCAGAAATAACTCCAGAATGGAACATCATGCCATTCCAAATCCTGATACATCATTGGTACAACGCAAATTGGAAAATCACCAGCAATACCACCACCAATTTGAAAAAATCCAACACCTTTGCCTGAGGAATTATTTCTATACCAATCAGTAAGCCATACCATATATTCAATGCCGCTTTTCACTGTACTTGCTTTTAATTCTCCTTTCACTACATAGCTGGCGAAAATGTTTCCGGTTGTACTGTCTTCCCAACCCGGCACTACAATAGGAATATTTTTTTCTGCAGCAGCAACTACCCAGCTGTCTTTAGGGTCAATTTCATAATATTGTTTCAACTCGCCACTGAGAATTGTTTTATACAAAAATTCATGAGGAAAAAATCGTTGATCCGTTGCTTCTGCTTCCTGCCACTGTTTTACTAAATGCTTTTGCAATCGACGAAAAGCTTCCTCTTCAGGAATACAAGTATCTGTAACACGATTATAATGATTTTCCAAAAGGTCCCATTCTTCTTGCGGTGTAAGGTCACGGTAGTTTGGAATTCTTTTATAATGGGAGTGAGCTACTAAGTTCATTACATCCTCCTCCAGGTTGGCACCCGTACAACTAATAATATCCACTTTGCCCTGACGAATCATCTCTGCAAGAGAAATTCCAAGTTCACCAGTACTCATAGCGCCAGCCAGTGTAACCATCATTTTACCACCATCAGTCAAATGTGCTTCATAGCCCTTTGCCGCATCCATTAAGGCTGCTGCATTAAAATGCCGATAATGATGTTCAATAAATTTCGAAACCGGACCCTTACTCATTTCTTAAAAATTTAATTCGCCTTCAGACCCGGCAATAGGCTGGGGATAATGCGAATTGCCTGTATTGATAATATAATTTTAGTAATAACAGACAAGTATGCAAAAATACAGTATTGCTGAAATAAAAATTCCATCTCTTACATGAAGAGATGGAATTTTTACATTGTTTAAACTGAAATTATTTTTTCAATTTGTCAATATCCTTAAAATTTCCATTGGCATCTACTTTTACAAGATATTGCTTTCCTTTAACCTCTAACTTAATGTGATAAGTTGTACCATTTGCGTTATTAACTTCATTCACATCAGCGATATTGGCATTTGAGAAACGCTTGTCAACAGATGACATAACAGCTATCGGAAGTTGACTGTAAAAAATTGTACGAATACTACCTTCCAACTGGCCATCGTTACTGAAATATGCTTCAGTTCGAATATTACCGAAAATGAATGTAGCTTTTGAATACTCCCCCACCTTATTCCACTCGAGTAGTTGAGCTCCAACAAATTCCTTTTTAAATGCAGCTTTTACTTCTTCGCTTACGTTTGGACCAGTGGCAGCCCAGGAACTGCCAATAGCTACAACAAACATAAATAATGAAACTACAAAAATCTTTTTTACTTGTACTAGCTGGTTACTTTTTCTTAATGTTGTCTTTTTCATGGTTTAAAGTTTAATGATTAATAATAATTGATTTAATAATTCAAATGTATAACTGTAATGAAGCGAAAAAAAGTGAATTGTGATTTATGGTAATCAATGTTAAACATATTAACGTTCGATAATTTTTATTGACATTCAGATTTCAAAACAGATACTTCTTTCTTCGATTATTCAATAGAATAATATTTATGCTACTAAAAAATATACTTTCAAAGATTTCCATTATTCCCTTCCTATTTTATTTATTACTTAGTGTTCTCACAATAATAAATAAGCATATTGTTTTAATGTGACGCATCAAAATATATTGGGTTACATATTAATTAGTGTAATAATTTAAAGATTAACATTCTTTAACTTTTATTAAAACATAGTTTGCAAATAATAAAAACCCCGCCTCCACAAATGGAACAACGGGGTTTGTTTTACCACACACCAAAACTTAGTTCAACTGAATATAATGCAACTACATTCTAAAATTTTTTTATTCGTTAGCTGTAATTGATTCTTCGGAAGTATAATAGTATAACGCAACAAAAGTAAGTTAGGTTACACACTGACCAAGTCAATTGTGTCCAAAGGAATTCTCAAGCGATTAATGGCATACTTTGTTAATACTACTTAACATTTAAATTGACGAAAAAAACACTTAACATTTTCAATTACCGATTGTACATACGAATAAATGTATATCAGAATATTATAAAAATATTTTGCTAAGTCAAATATTATTTAGACATTTGTCTAAATATATAATTATAATATCAATGAATATTGTTTTTAAAGCTTTAAACGACCCAACCCGCAGAGAGATTTTGGAAATGCTACAGCAAAGAGACATGACTGCAGGCGAGATTGCTGATCAATTCAACATTTCATTTCCTAGTGTTTCACACCACCTTGATCTGCTGAAACAAGCAAAGTTGGTGTTCTCACAAAAAGAAGGACAATATGTTTATTATTCTTTAAATACAACTGTAGTAGACGATATACTAAAATGGTTTTTGCAATTCAAATCAAAAAAGAAATAACATGAATAAAATTTTGAACAAACTGGTTTGGCTAATTGTACCTATCCCATTGATCTATTTGGCAATGATTTGGAATAAACTTCCCGAATCTATCGCTTTACATTTCGACTTAAATGGGAAGGCTGATAAATTTGGCAATAAAAATGAATTATTAATCACAATTATTGTTCTTTCTGTAGTTAGCTTATTAACTTATCTGTTACTTAAAAACATTTACAGGATCGATCCAAAGAAATATGCCGCAGAAAATAAAGACAGGTTATTAAAAATTGGTTTTGCAATTTCCGTTTTCATGTCGGCTATAGGATGTATGCTGGTTTATACAGGTCAACATGGTTCCTCTGGTTTTGCAATGGGATTAATACTGGCAGGTATAGGATTATTGTTCGCTATTATCGGCAATTATCTACCGAATTTAAAACCCAATTATTTTGCTGGCCTTCGACTACCATGGACATTGGAGAATCCTGACAACTGGAAAAAAACGCATGCTTTTGCTGGTAAACTATGGTTTGCCGGAGGGTTATTTCTGGCAGTTATCTGTTTACTTATTCCTTCAAAAATAGCCATCATCGTATTTTTTTCTATTACGTTTATTATTGTCATCATTCCATGTATTTATTCCTATAAATTATACAAAAAGCAAAAAGAGTAAACATCTATAAAATAAATGAAATGAAATTTTTGATTACATCACTGGTTTTTACTTTATTCAATCTTACCTGCTTCTCACAACCTGAAAAATTTACTGGTAGCTGGTACGGCACTTTAAATGTTGGCATAGAACTAAAAATCGTTTTCCATATTACTCAAACAGAAAACGGAAGCTTTGTTTCTACTGCAGACAGCCCCGACCAATCTGCATTTGGCCTAAAATGTGATACAACTTTTATTAAACATGATGAAATAAAGATTGAAATGAAAATGATGGGTGCTTCTTATTCAGGAAAACTCATAAACGATTCTGTTATTTCAGGAATTTTCTTTCAACGAATAGATATTCCACTTACGCTAACTAAAAAATTAAATCCAACAACAGCAATTAGGAAAAGGCCACAAACACCTCAACCACCTTTTGCTTATAAAAGCGAAGAAATAAGCTATACCAATAAAGAAAAAAGTATACAATTCGGAGCAACAATCACCATTCCCAGCGGTAAAGGCCCGTTTCCGGCAATTGTACTTATATCTGGCTCAGGTCCGCAAAACAGAAATTGTGAAATACTTGGTCACCAACTCTTTTCTGTTCTCGCTAATCAACTTACAAATAAAGGATTTGTCGTTTTAAGATATGACGAACGAGGTATTGGTAAGAGCACAGGCCGGTTTAGCAATGCTACTACTGCAGATTTTGCTAATGATGCAAGTGCTGGTGTTGATTATCTTTTATCCAGAACTGAAGTTGACAAGGATAAAATAGGATTAATTGGACACAGCGAAGGAGGAATTGTTGCACCTATGATAGCAGCGCAAAGAAGCGATATCAATTTTTTAGTGTTGCTTGCTGCACCAGGTATACCAATACTAACTATGATGGCAGAACAAAATGAAGCAATTGCACAAAAAAATGGAGCAGGTGAAGTTGCTGCAAAAGAATTCAGCTTGCTGTTTAGGCGAGTTATACCAACAATCAGTTCAGCAAAAGATAGTCTTAGTGCTTTACAAGCGTCTGCAGAGCTAATTGAAAATTGGTCAAGCAGTAAGGATAAAGGATTATTATCAGCATTAAATCTTGAGACTGCAAAAAAGAGATTTGAATATGTTGCTGCTCTTTTACCTCAGGTCAGAACTAAATGGTTTCAATATTTTTTAACTATTACACCTTCCGTTTATTTAGAACAATTAACATGTAAAGTATTGGCATTAAACGGAGATAAAGACATTCAAGTAATTTCCTCTTCGAATCTTGACGGAATCAAAAAAGCCTTAAAAAATAGTAAAGTAAAGAAATATGAGATAAAAAAACTCAATGGGTTGAATCATCTATTTCAACATTGCACAACTTGTACTGTAAATGAATATGCAGAAATAGAAGAAACTATTTCTACAGACGCTTTACTTGTTATTAGTAACTGGCTTGACAAGAATATAAAATAGGTTTATTTTTACTTTGTATATAAACCAAAGGCTTTATCAACTATCTGGCTCACTCATACCTTTCCTTTAATCATCCGGAAATTCTGGTGGGTAATATGATTAGCGATTATGTGAAAGGGAAAAAAAAGTTTAGCTACCCTCCTGATATATTAAAGGGCATCATGCTACATCGGGATATTGACCATTTTACAGACACACATGAAGCCACTAAAGAAGCAAAAAAAGTATTTCAACCCATTTACAGATTATATAGCGGTGCATTTGTAGATGTAGTATACGACCATTTCTTAGCAACGGATGAGGCTTATTTTACCAAGGAGTCCTTATTCAGTTTTTCTCAAAATACCTATGACAGAATAGACCAGCACAAACATTGGCTAGTTGAAAAATTTGCATTCATGTATCCATATATGAAAGAACAGAATTGGCTATATAATTATCGAAATCGCTGGGCCATAGAAAAAAGTATGGCTGGAGTAGCAAAAAGGGCGGTTTATTTGACAAGCAGTAAAGAAGCCTTTGCACTTTTTGAAGAGCATTATCAACTATTACAAGATTGTTCCCGTCATTTTCTGAATGCGGTAGTTCCATTTGCAGAAAACAGGTTTAAAGAACTATTAAATCAGGATAACTTGATTCCATAAATGGTAACTTCCGGAATAATAATTCGTTTTACATTTGCTAAATACGCTGTGTGTATGAAAAAGTCATTTATTTTACTTGCTGTATTCCAATGTGTATTTTTTGCTTTATTAGCACAAAATAACAATATCCCTCCTATTGATAAATCACCAATGGATATGGCTTATTATCCTGTAAACTATCCTGTTTTAAAAATACAAGATAAAATAACAGAATCATTAGCTGCAAGAGTAATATACAGCCGTCCACAAAAGGCAGGAAGAACTGTATTTGGTTCACTTGTAAAATATGGAGAAATTTGGAGGTTAGGCGCTAACGAAGCTACCGAAATTGAGTTTTTCAAAAACGTACGTATTGGTAATAAAAAAATTAATAAGGGAAGGTATACTTTATATGCCATTGTAAATGAAAATACCTGGACTATAATAGTCAACAAGGAAATTGATGTTTGGGGTTCATTTACATATAATAAATCAAAGGATATTGTGAGAACAGAAGTTGCTGTACAAAAAACAGACGTAACAATAGAGTCATTATCTATGATTTTTGAAAAAGCTACTGGCGGTTATAATCTTATTATTGCCTGGGATAATATAAAAATTTCATTACCAATTTCATTCTAATAACTTTTATAAATGCGACCTTACTTCCTGGTTTTATTAATAGCCTTTCTTACTTTATCTTGCAACAACGGCGATAAAAAATCTTCAGCTAATGATGTAAACAAAACTGATAGTTTACCACCTATTAAACCAGACAATTCCCTTAATCCTTTTGGCCCTACCGATATTTCCCCGATGGATATGATTTATTTTCCCGTAGACTACCCACAACTGAAAATGGGAAAAACCGCTACTAAACCTCCAAACCTAAGAGTTATTTATAGTCGTCCTCATTTAGGTGGAAGAAGGCTTTTTCAAAATCTTCTAAAGTATAATGAACCATGGCGTCTTGGCGCAAATGAAGCTACAGAAATTACTTTTTACAACACCGCCACTATCCAATCTAAAAAGATAAAGGCCGGACGTTATATATTATACTGTATCCCAGAAAAAGACAATTGGACAATTGTATTAAACAACAATATTGATAGTTGGGGTTTACACCCGGATGCTTCACTTGATATTGCCCGTTTTCAAATTCCAGTTACTACAAAAACTTCCTCGCTGGAATATTTTACAATGTATTTTAAAGCAACCAATACAGGCACTAACCTAATAATGGCCTGGGACTATTTTGAGACAGTGTTACCAATTTCCTTTTAAGGAAAATAAGATCTCTATTGCATATTTGGGATAAGAATTTAATAGTTCGATATTTACAATATGTGTGGTATAGCAGGCATTATAAAATTTCAAGCCCCAAATAATGAAGCGGCAAAGTTTCTTTTGCATCAACGCATACAATTGATGAATAATGCCTTACAGCACAGAGGGCCAGATGGTGAAGGAGTATGGATTAATGAAGAAGCCTCGGTAGCGTTAGGGCACCGCCGACTTTCAATTATTGATTTAAGCAGTGCAGGACATCAACCATTACATTATTCTTTATTAAATGAGACTGAAGGACTTGAAAAAAGATACACTATAATTCATAACGGCGAGATCTATAATTATGTTGAGCTAAAAGAAGAGTTATCCAAATATGGATATACATTTTATACCAGGACAGATACAGAAGTTATTATTGCGGCATATGATCATTGGAAAGACTTTTGTGTAGATCATTTTGATGGCATGTTTGCCTTTGCGATATGGGATGAAAAGGAAAAAATATTATTCGCAGCCAGAGATCGCTTTGGAGAAAAACCTTTTTTCTATTTCATTAATGAAAAAGAATTTCTATTTGCGTCTGAAATGAAAGCGTTGTGGGCAGCAGGTGTAGAAAGAATTCCTAATCAAAAAATGCTTTTCAATTTTATTACTATCGGTTATACTGACAATCCGAACCAGCCTGGTGAAACTTTTTTTGAAAACATTTCTAAACTCCCACCTGCTACCTGCCTTAAATATTCTTTAAAAAACAATCAACTGGTTCTTGAAAAGTATTGGGACATCGATCCTGAAAAGCAACACAAACATATTTCAGATTCTGATGCCTTAGAAAAATTTAATTTTCTTTTTTCAACTGCTATAAAAAGAAGGTTAAGAAGCGATGTTGAAATTGGAACATCCTTAAGTGGTGGATTAGACAGCTCTTCGATTATTGCAACAATTTCTGCACAAAACAATGCAGCATCGTTAAAAGCTTTTACCGGATCATTTGCTGATTATGATAAAGATGAAACGAAGTATGCTAAACTAGTAGCAGATAAATTTAATCTTCAACAATACACCACATCGATTACTGCAAACGAAATGATAGAAGATTGGCAAAAACTTTGCTTTCACCAGGAATCCCCGTTTAGTTCAGCAAGTGTTTATGCCCAGTACAAAGTTTATGAACTGGCAAAGCAACAGCATATAAAAGTTTTATTAGATGGACAAGGTGCTGATGAAACACTGGCAGGCTATCACAAATACTATAAATGGTATTGGCAGGAATTGTTCCGCAAAAGAAAATTAAGACGAAGCAAAGAAGTTAAAGCCGCAAGAGACTTAGGCATAAAAGAAAAATTTGATTTCAAAAATATTATTGCTTCTTACTTTCCCGATTTTGCAACTATCGTAATGGAAAACAGATACCTTTTAAATGCTGTTAAACATGAAGACCTGACTAAAGAGTTTGTACAATTACAAAGTAAAGAAGCATATTATGCAGTGCCCGAAAGATTTACATTGAATAATGCATTATACTTTAATACCTGTATTCATGGACTGGAAGAATTACTAAGATTTGCTGATAGAAATTCAATGGCCCATGGAAGAGAAGTGAGACTTCCATTTCTATCACATGAACTGGTGGAGTTTGTATTTTCACTACCTGCCCATTTCAAAATACGGAACGGATGGACAAAGTGGATGCTAAGAGAAACAATGCAACAAAAATTACCTGCATCAATTGCATGGCGCAAAGATAAAATTGGGTTTGAGCCCCCACAAAAGAGTTGGATGGAAAATAAAAACGTTCAACTATTGATTAATGATGCAAAAAATAAATTAGTTCAAGAAAAAGTGTTAAAACAAGAGGTTCTGCATAAAGATATCATTCCAAAGTCATCACATGAGGTAAATAATTACGATTGGCGATATCTTTCTGCTGCATCCCTTTTTAAATGAGTTGAATTTGGCATCTTTGCAATTCTTAATCAAATAAAGGATAACATATGAAGCTTGCAACAAAACTAATTCATGCCGGTGCAGAACCAGATCCATCAACCGGCGCTATCATGACTCCCATTTATCAAACGTCCACTTATGTGCAGGAAGCTCCCGGAAAAAATAAGGGATATGAATATGCCCGAAGCCAGAACCCAACCCGTGCTGCGTTAGAAGAAGCCTATGCAATAATAGAAAACGGAAAATTTGGTTTGGCATTTAGTAGTGGAGTTGCAGCGACTGATGCTGTTATAAAATTATTAGCCCCGGGAGATGAAGTGATATGTGCTAATGATATGTACGGCGGTACTTATCGTTTATTTACAAAAGTGTTTGAACGATTTGGTATTGTGTTTAAATATGTTGATACAACTAATGCTTCCAATATTGATGACGCCATTACAACTAAAACTAAATTGGTTTGGATTGAAACACCTACTAATCCATTAATGAATATTACAGATATAGCAGCCGTTGCTGAGATCACTAAGCCCAATAATATATTACTGGCTGTTGATAATACATTCGCTTCTCCTTTTTTACAAAATCCCCTTGAGCTGGGTGCGGATATTGTCATGCATTCTGCAACAAAATATTTGGGTGGACATAGTGATGTAATTCAAGGAGCATTAATGATGAATGACGCTGAATTGAGAGATAAACTTTATTTTATTCAGAAAAGTTGTGGAGCTGTTCCTGGGCCAATGGATTGTTTTTTAGTTTTACGTGGAATCAAAACGTTAGGCGTAAGAATGAAAGCACATTGCGAAAACGGTAAAGCAATTGCTCATTGGTTAAAGAACAATGCAAAAGTGGCAAAAGTATACTGGCCTGGTTTTGAAGACCATCCGGGATATGCTGTTGCCAAAAAACAAATGAGCGACTTTGGTGGTATGATTTCATTTGAATTAAAGAATGACAGTGTTGAAGAAGCTAACAGGGTTTTATCATCCACTCATTTATTTTCATTAGCAGAAAGCCTGGGAGGTGTTGAATCGCTAATCAATCACCCTGCAAGTATGACGCATGCCTCCATTCCAAGAGAGGAAAGGATAAAAAACGGATTAAGCGATTCGTTGATCCGGTTAAGTGTAGGTATTGAAGATGCAGATGACCTGATCGAGGATCTGAATAAAGCAATTGGCTGATTAAATTAATAACATGAAAAATGTAACTATCCTTTTTATAATTTTTATTCTTTTTTCCTGTAAAGAAATGAATAAAAATATTGATTCTGACTCGCCAATTGATAAACCAGAAGAAAAGGATACTATTAATCGTAACCATACTAAATTGGTATTACCAGTTATAGGCGAATGGA
>JAHEMM010000067.1 GCA_024643655.1 Chitinophagaceae bacterium
CCAAAATCTACTATTTTAAGTCAGAGTTTTAATAAAGTATTTACTAACGCTCCTGCTTATGTAGCTGATTATGGAATGGTTATAACTAATAATTCTTACGGAAATGATATTAGTGATTGTAACACTTTTGGAGTTTATGATTTGTATTCAAAAATTCTCGATAACCAGGCGTTGAGTTTACAGAACCTGCAAACAGTTTTTGCAGGTGGTAATTCAGGGTTAAAAATATGTGCTCCTTTTCCTGATAGTTTCAGAACAGTACTGGGAGGATATCAGGCGGCTAAAAATATTATTACCGTTGGAAATGCAACACCATTAGGATTTTTATGGCAAACTTCTAGCCGAGGTCCAGTTCGGGATGGAAGAATAAAACCAGAAATTGTTGCAGTCGGTTCTTTCATCGAGTCTACAGTTCCGGGTTCGGGGTATGGAGAAAATACAGGAACTAGTATGGCATCGCCTGCGATAGCTGGAGGTTTGGCATTATTATATGAAAAATATAAGTTGCAAAATGCAGGGGCCAATCCAAAAAACGGTTTAATGAAAGCGTTAGTTTGTAATAGTGGTGATGATTGGGGAAATCCTGGCCCAGATTTTACTCATGGGTTTGGTGTTGCAAATTTTTCCAGAGCTGTTGATATGCTTGAGAATAATCGATTTGTAACTGGCAATATCGCTGTTGGAACCGATAATATTGGTCCAATTACAGTGCCTCCCGGTATGGCTGAGTTAAAAGTAATGTTATATTGGAACGATCCTGCTGCTGCTCCAGTGTCATTACAAACATTGGTCAATGATCTTGATCTCGAAGTTGTAACACCAGGTGCTTCAACGGTGTTGCCATTGGTACTTGATACGGCTTATACGCAAATAAAAAATAATGCAATAAACGGAGTTGACAATATTAATAATATTGAACAAGTAGTAATAAAAAACCCTGTAGCTGGTAATTACACTTTTAAAGTAAAAGCAACTAGTATTACGCAGAATCCATCGCAGGATTATTTTCTTGTTTATGATTTTGTTCCTATGGAAACAAAATTAGTGGCCCCTTTTGGTGGTGAAACTTATTTACATGGAGAAAACATGATCGTTCGCTGGGACTCTTATGGTAATCCGGCAAATACTTTTACACTTGAATATTCTACAAATGATGGAGCAAACTGGACAACACTTAAAAATGATATTGAAGCGGATAAACGACAGTATTTTTATACTTCGCCCAATCCTAATGCGTGGTTTATTATTCCTGACGTTTCTACAGATGTTGCCAGAGTAAGAATAAGTAGAAATGGAACAGGATTTTCCAGCACAAGTTTGCCATTTGTCATAAGTGATACTATTACTGCAAGTTTATCTTCCACTCAATGCGAAGGATATTTTTCTTTCAACTGGACGGCTGAACCAGCTGCAACAGGATATGAGGTAATGATGTTACAGGGAGATGAAATGGTGTCTGTAGCTACAGTATCTTCTTCAACATTTTCATATACAATCGGCGGCTTATCAAAAGATTCGGTTTACTGGATTACAGTTCGGCCTTTAATCGGAGTAAGTAATAGTCCTGGAAGAAGGGCTATTGCAATTTCAAGACAGCCCAATAGTGGCACCTGTACTGGTACTATATCTGATAATGATATTAAGTTGGACGCTATACTGTCTCCTGCAAATTCTGGACGATTATTAACGTCTAAAACATTGAGCAATACTATACCGGTAACTATTAGAATAAAAAATCTTGATGATGTAGCCACTTCAGGAAATATAACTGTCACTTATATTTTAAATGCGGGGATTCCAGTGGTTGAAGTTATTCCTAATCCTGCTATTGCAGGTGGTGGTACTTTGGATCATACTTTTGCAACTACAATCGATTTATCCGCTGTAGGAACTTATACCTTAGATTTTGCAATTTCGCAAGCTGGTGATCCAATTAGCTCAAATGATAGTAAAACAAAAATCATTAAACAGCTTCCCAACCCTGCTATCACAGCAATAAATCCTGCAACACCTTTTATCGACAATTTTGATACAACGCCAATTCAAGAATACAATACTCCTCAGATTGGATTTGCTGGCTTGGACAGATACGATTTTATAAACAGTAGTCCATATGGGAGAATCCGAACTTTTTTAAATACCGGAATAGCTTACTCTGGTAACAGAGCTCTTACTTTGGATGCAAGTATTATTAATGCCGGCAATATTGATTCTTTAACTGGAACATTTAATCTGGACACATACAATGCGACTACGGAAGATGTAAGACTTGATTTTCAATTTAAGAATCACGGGCAAACTGATAATAATGCAAATAAAGTTTGGATAAGAGGTACAGATACGGATAATTGGATAGAAGCTTTTGATCTTGATGCCAATCAGAACGAGGTTGATGGAACATATAAACTTTCAACCAGCATAGAGCTAAGTGATCTCTTACGAAATGCTGTCCCATCACAGAATTTCAGTACGAGTACACAAATCAGATGGGGGCAATATGGCCAAAGCCTTGCTGCAGACGATGAAGGTAGTGCCGGTTACACTTTTGATGATATCCGTTTGTACAAAGTCACGGATGATATTCAAATGATCAGTATTGATACACCAATTGTTAATAGTTGTAATCTGAGTGCAAACACACCAGTAAAAATTACAATCCGAAACAGTACGAATTCGATTATTCCTGCTGCACCAGGTATACCGGTTCGGTACAGAATAAATGGAGGTGCTTGGGTGAATGAAACAATCACTAATGCAATACCTGCTAATAGCAATTTTCAATACACATTTATAGCCGGTGCAAACTTGCTGACAAATGGCACTTATTTATTAGAAGCTCAGGTTCTTTATTCAACGGATGATTACAATGAAAACGATACTTTAAGTAAGATTGTTATTAATACGCCGCTAATTACTGTAACTAATTCTTCACCTTATCTTCAGAATTTTGAAATGGATAATGGAACCTGGTATAGCCATGGGAAAAATTCAACCTGGGAATATGGAACACCGGCTTCTTATAAAATAAAAAGAGCAGCATCAGGAAGCAAAGCATGGAAAACAAGAATAACTGGAAATTATAATGATTATGAAAAGTCTTATTTGAATTCTCCTTGTTTTGATATTTCAAGCATGACGGCACCTACATTAAGTTTTAGTGTTGCACTTGATCTTGAAGATTGTGGAGGTAGTTTTTGTGATGGAGCATATGTAGAATATTCTACCAACGGTATAAGCTGGAATAAATTAGGGGCTTTTGGTAATGGCTTTAATTGGTATAATAAATCTTATGGCGGCAATAATCTTTGGAGTGTGAAAGATTATCATCGTTGGCATGTAGCTACGGTTCCATTATCTGTAATTGGCCTACCTGTTAATACATTAACACAATTACGTTTTCGATTTGTAATGTCATCAGATGCTGGGGTAAATAAAGAAGGAATTGCAATTGATGATATTCATATTTATAGCAACCCTTCCGGTATTTATGATGGACCAACAATGGGTACACCAATAACACAAAATATTCCTGCCGTTTCTGGCTGGGTCGATTTTGTTGAAGCAGGAAAATTAGTAGCTTCTGTCAATTCGCCTGTATCAATGGGTAGTACAGATGCACAGGTATATATACATCCCGGTACTCCAAGAATAAGTAATATTCAATTTTATCATAACAGAAATATTGCCATTAAACCCACTACTACTGCTTTGTCAGATTCTGCAACAGTTCGGTTTTATTTTCTTGATAGCGAAACAGAAACATTAATTAATGCAACGGGTTGTGGCTATTGCACCAAACCTACAATGGCGTATGAGCTAGGAATTACAAAGTACAGTGATGTAAATGATAATAATGAAAATGGTACGTTGGCTGATAATTTTGGAGGGATATTCTCATTTATAAATAACGGGAAAGTAAAAATCATTCCTTTTGATAAGGGATACTATGCAGAATTTAAGGTCAAAGATTTTTCCGAATTTTGGTTAAGTGATGGAGGGTTGAATAAGAACACACCGTTGCCATTGAAACTGATCAGTTTTACGGCTACTAAAATTAATTCCAAAGATGTGTTGGCAGAATGGGTAACCAGCGAAGAAACAAATGTTCGAAGATTTGAAATTGAGGTGGCCAGAGGAAATACTGATTATCAGCTGAACAGATTTTCTACAATTGGATCAGTCAATAGTTTAGGCAATTCAACAGCAGAACAACGATATCGTTTTACAGATATTGAAAACAATAAGTCTGGCATTCGGTATTATCGTTTGAAGATGATTGATATAGATGGCAGCTTTACTTATTCTCCTATACGACCAATAGTATTTACAAATGATATACAGTGGCAGGTATTTCCAAACCCTTCTTCAGGTATTTTCAATCTGGTATTTCAAATTCCAGATGGCGAAGTATTATCAGTAAAAGTATTTGATATTACGGGTAAGTTGATTAAACAATTTAGTAACCGTTCAACGGGATTTTTACAAAAGTTGGTTATTGATCTGAATGAAAGCGGAGTGTCATCAGGACTTTATATGCTTGAAGCGGAAGCTGGTGGGAAGAAACAATTTTTCAAATTGTTGAAACAATAAAAAACCGCCCCAATAACTCGGAGCGGTAAATATTTTAAAGGCGGTGGGTTCAATTAATCTTCCCAACCCTTTTTTGCAATGCCAGCAGCAATAGCAGCTAAGGCTTTTTCACCACCCATTAATGTGGTTAGTTTGTTGCCTTTTCCATCATTTCCCTGTGCCATATATGCACCTTTAGCTGTCTTGGTAATTATAGCATCAAACATTTCTACGCCTTTCTCTTTTGTTTTTACATTGTAAGCTGTAATCTTAACGTCTGCCATGGTCAATAGTTTTTAAGTTAGTAATTCCTGAAATTACGCCTTAAAAGCCGTTTTTAAGGGGAAAATTTGCCAACAGGTATTAAAAAGTCCCGCCTATGCGGGACTAAGATGTTTGTAATGAGTGAGTTAGAGTTAAATATCCAGTTTTGCATATTTTGCATGGCTCTCAATAAATGCCCTTCTTGGAGCTACTTCATCACCCATCAGCATGCTAAATACCCGATCTGCTTCAGCAGCACTTTCAATTGTTACCTGCTTCAATGTACGGGTATCAGGATTCATCGTAGTATCCCAAAGCTGGTCAGCATTCATTTCTCCAAGACCCTTATAGCGTTGAATATTTACAGAATCCTCTTTTCCATCACCGATTTTTTCTACTAATAGCTTTCGTTGCTCTTCATTGTAAGCGTATTCTTGAATCTTTCCTTTTTTGATCAGGTAAAGTGGTGGTTGTGCGATATAAACATAACCTTGCTCTACCATTGCTCTCATATATCGGAAAATAAAAGTCAAAATTAGCGTGGCGATATGTGAACCATCCACATCGGCATCCGTCATAATGATCAGTTTATGATATCGAAGTTTGCTAAGATCAAGTGCCTTTGGATCTTCTACTGTACCAGTTTTAACGCCTAAAGCGGTAAACATATTTCTAATCTCCTCATTGTCGTAGATCTTATGTTCCATTGCTTTTTCTACGTTCAGAATTTTACCTCTGAGAGGAAGAATAGCCTGAAAACTTCTGTCTCTTCCTTGCTTGGCAGTACCACCTGCAGAATCTCCCTCCACTAGGTATAATTCACAGCGTTCAGGGTCACGGTCGGAGCAATCGGCCAGTTTGCCTGGTAAGCCGCCACCTGTTAATACAGACTTACGTTGAACCAATTCTCTTGCTTTTCTGGCAGCAGCCCTTGCCTGAGCCGCCAAAATAACTTTTGCTACAATATTTTTAGCTTCCCTTGGATTTTCTTCTAAAAAAGCAACCAATGCTTTTGAGACAGTTGAATCAACAATTCCCATTACTTCATTGTTGCCCAATTTGGTTTTGGTTTGCCCTTCAAATTGCGGCTCCGGCACTTTTACAGAAATGATACAACTCAATCCTTCTCTGAAGTCATCACCTTCAATTTCTACTTTAGCTTTTTCAAACAAGCCATTCTTATCGCCATAACTTTTGAAAACTCTTGTCAAGGCTCTTCGGAATCCAGATACATGGGTACCGCCTTCAATGGTGTTGATATTATTTACATATGAATATATATGTTCGCTATAACCACTATTGTACATCATGGCTACTTCTACCATTACATTATTTTCTTCATCTTTTCCATCAACAAAAATAACATTTGGTATTAAGCCTGTTCTGCCGGCATTCTTATCCAGCATTTCAACAAACTCTACTATGCCACCCTCACTATAAAAACTATTTACATAATTGCTTCCATCTTCTTCTTTTTCCCGAAGATCAGTAATTGTAATGCGTACACCTTTATTCAGAAATGAAAGTTCTCTTAATCTGCCCTCCAGAATATCTTTATTATATTCTGTTGTAATAAAAATAGATGCATCAGGCCAGAAATGAACTTTAGTACCTCTTTTATCGGTTGCGCCAGCTTCTCTTACTGCATATTGCGGAACTCCAATTTTATATTCCTGCTCAAAAATTTTTCCTTCACGGTTAACGGTAACATGCAGGTTAGAACTTAATGCATTGACACAACTTACACCTACACCATGTAATCCGCCAGATACTTTATAGGACCCTTTATCGAATTTACCACCGGCATGGAGTACTGTCATTACAACCTCCAATGCAGATCTTTTTTCTTTTGTATGCATTGAAGTAGGAATACCTCTTCCATCATCTTCTACTGATATAGAATTGTCTTCATGAATGGTTACCTGAATATTTTTACAATAACCTGCCAATGCTTCATCAATGGAGTTGTCTACTACTTCGTAAACAAGATGGTGCAAGCCTTTTACACCCACATCTCCGATATACATTGCAGGACGTTTACGAACTGCTTCCAATCCTTCTAAAACCTGAATACTATCTGCACTATATCCTGCCGATATTGCGGCTGCTTTTTCTTTAGCTTCTGTAGTCATAAAAATGGTAAAATTCTATTGATAGATATGTGTCAAAGACAATGCCTTTGGGTTGAAAATTGAGTACTGACAAATGTACTGAAAATACCCCTCATGACCTGAAAAATGAGCCTCTTTTTTAGTCCGGTTTTAATAGATTGTGGATAATAGAAAATGCCCGATTATCGGGCATTTAAAGTATTTATGTTGGGCATACAAAAGTTCTATTTTCAGGGCCTATCTTTTAACAATCTGCGCTACCATATCAGCTTCAGCACAGATTTTATTTCCAACATAGGTTGTTCCTTTCATTTCGCAGATTCCACGGCGAATGGGTGCAGATAATTCCATTTTCAGGATCAATGAATCACCTGGTTTTACCATGTTTTTGAACTTACAATTATCTATTTTGAGAAAATAGGTATCATATTCTCCTTCAGGACTTAAGTTAATGGCTAAAATACCTCCACATTGTGCCAAAGCTTCAATTTGCAATACACCTGGCATTACAGGATTGCCCGGGAAATGCCCTTGAAAGAACCACTCATTAATTGTAACATTTTTTACGCCTACAATATGAGTATCACTAAGCTCAATTATTTTGTCAACTAAGGCAAAAGGGAAACGATGAGGTAATGTTTTTTCTATGTATAAATAATCATGAATTGGAGGAATTGTAGGGTCATAAACAGGCACTCCTTTATTCTGTTTATTTTTTTTGATGTAATGTTTTATTTTTTTTGCAAACTCAATATTAGAGCTATGACCAGGTCTGTTGGCAATAATTCTTCCTTTTATAGGGTAGCCAATCAAGGCAAGATCGCCAACTACATCCAGTAATTTATGTCTTGCTGGTTCATTAGGGAAACGCAATTCTAAATTATTCAGATAGCCTTCACTTTTTACTTCAATTTTATCTTTTTTGAATATCTTATTCAGCCGTTCCATCTCTTTTTCATTCACCACTTTATCAACTATTACAATTGCATTATTGATATCTCCTCCTTTTATAAGGTTATTATCAAGTAACATTTCCAATTCGTGTAAAAAACAAAAAGTGCGGCAAGGAGCTATCTCTTTTTTGAAGTCACCAATTTGTTTCAATCCTGCATGTTGAGTACCTAGCACAGGCGAGTTAAAGTCTATCAATGTTGTGATCTGATATTCTGTAGCGGGCATGGCAACCATCTCCACTCTTTTTTCTTCATCGTAATAGTAGATATTATCTTCAATACTATACCAAATTTTTTCAGCCTCCTGTTCTTCAACACCCGCTTCTTCTATCAATGTAATAAAAGGAGCGGAACTGCCATCCATTATTGGCATTTCTGGTCCATTAATTTCGAGCAAACAATTATCAACTCCCATTCCAATTAAGGCGGCTAATACATGTTCTACTGTACTAATTTTGGCACCGTTGTATTCCAATGTTGTACCTCGACTTACATCAGTAACTAAATCACAATCTGCTTTAATGATTGGTTGCTCTGGTAGATCAATACGTTTAAATTGAAATCCAAATCCCGGTAGAGCCGGATGTAAGGTTAATTTGGTCAAAACTCCAGTGTGTAACCCGGTTCCAGAAATACTTACTGGTGCTTTAATTGTATGCTGCTTATTTTGATTGAAATCAGAATTCATGTAATAAAATATTTTTTGCACAGTTTGAAGTGGGGCAAAGATATACATTCAGTAAAAGAGAAAAAAGAAGGCTTTAATAAATGGCAAACGAACTAAAATTAATTTTATATTGAATAATGTCAAGGTACTCTTTCTGCAAGTAATTGCTTAACTAAAGCTTCTAGTTCTTTAATTCTTTTTTCCATATCGGGAAGGTTACGGGCAATTGCCTGACTGCGTATAGCCTGACTATAATCATATGCTGGTGATCCTGTAACAGCTAAACCTGGTTTTTTCAACGATTTACCAAGGCCGGCTTGTGCATTTATTTTTGATCCATCGGCTATTTGAATATGACCAACAATACCAGCTTGTCCACCAATCATTACACCATTGCCAATTTTAGTACTACCGCTAATACCAGCCTGTGCAGCAATTACAGTACTGTATCCTACTTCTACATTATGTGCAATCTGTATAAGATTATCCAACTTAGCACCTTTTTTTATAAGTGTTGATCCGATTGTAGCTCTATCGATAGTAGCATTTGCACCTATTTCTACAAAATCTTCAATTACTACATTGCCAATCTGCGGTACTTTAGTCAAACTACCATCAGCTTGAGGCGCAAATCCAAATCCATCGCTTCCAATTACAGTACCTGCATGAACAATTACATTATTGCCAATCTGGCAATCATGATAAATTTTTACACCAGCATGTATAATTGTATTTTCTCCAATGTAAACATTGTCGCCAATAAATGTGTTGGGATAAATTTTTGTGTTATTGCCGATTTTTACTTTTTCTCCTAAATAAACAAACGCTCCTATAAATACATTTTCACCATACGAAGCTGTTTTAGCTATATACGATGGTTCTTGTATTCCGCTTAATGTTTGTTGTACAATTTCCTGATACTTGGTAAGCAATGTGGCGAAAGCGGAATAAGCATCTTTTACACGAATTAATGTAGCTGCAATGGGCTGCTTTAATAAGTAAGCTTCACTTATTATTACGATTGAGGCATTAGTTTGGTATAAATAATCTTCATATTTACTATTAGCAAAAAAAGTTAACTGACCTTTTTTCGCTTCTTCAATTTTTCCAAAAGACGCTACCGATACATCTGTGTTACCTTCTAGTTTACCATTAATGATTTGTGCTATTTGAGAAGCTGAAAAAGTCATAAGTATATATGATTAAACTTTTAAGTAACAAAAGTAATATTTTTTAGTAGTGCCACTTAGATTATGTTGTATCAAAGCATTATCTACATTCGATATATCTTTAATAGTGCCATCTTTAAATAAAATATTGATACGCTCATCCTCTAAATCATACGTTGTATTACTGGCTTCTCCGGTAAACACAAAATAGGCGGCTTCATGTTCCTCAATATTCAATAATGCTGCAGTTTCTTTTATTTTTTCATTCACCACATTTTCATCAAATGGGTCGGATTGCAGTTTTACTTTTAGCAATTTTCGTTCCACTAATGAACGGCAAAGTGCTGATAATATTTTATCAGGGTGCAGACACCAGTTTTTAATTGTTGCCATTACATCATGATCATCAAGTCGACAAAACTTATCTAAATTTTCCTTTATTTCATTGTTTGATTGAAAGTCTTTTAAAAAGAAATTGAGTTCTGTTGTTGCAGCTATTACCTCTTTCCCTTCTTTAAAAAGTGCCTTTGCTCTTTTTAAAATTTTAACAAGTAGCTTTTCAGAACCTAGTACTGTTTTGTGTAAATAAACCTGCCAATACATTAACCGCCTAGAGACTAAGAATTTTTCTATTGAATAAATAGCTTTTTCTTCTACCATTAATTCGCCATTATTCACTGCCAACATTTTCAAAATACGGTCATATCCGATTACACCTTCTGCAACACCTGTAAAAAAGCTGTCCCTGTTGAGATAATCCATTCTATCAACATCTAACTGACCGGCTATTAATTGGTGTAAAAATCTTTTCGGATGTTTATTAGTGAAAATTTCAATTGCAGTTGATAATTGTCCTTCAAAGTATTCATTCAACTGATGCATTAATAAAATAGAGATTTCTTCGTGTTTTATACCTTCAATCAATTCATTTTCTAAAGCATGCGAAAAGGGGCCATGGCCAATATCGTGTAATAGAATGGCAATTTTAGCGCCAAGTTCTTCCTCTTCTGTAATATCAATTTTTTTGCTTTTTAGCTCATGAATCGCAATGCACATTAAATGATAAGCTCCTAATGAGTGGTGTAGTCTTGAATGCATGGCACCTGGATAAACAAGATGGGCAAAAGCCATTTGGTGAATACTTCGTAAACGCTGATACCAAGGATGCGAAATGATTTTAAGAATCAAAGGATGGTCTATAGTAATAAAGCCATAAACAGGGTCGTTAATTATTTTGTGAACAGATGACATGTTGCAGTTTTGTTAAAGGCCAACTTGGGCTGACAGCAAATGTACAACGGCAGTTTTTAATAAGCTATTTTTACGCATAGCGTAACTTCACTACAAATAAATTAAAAATAAAGAATGGCAGTAGCAAAAATTATCTGGGTAGATGATGAAATAGAAAGTCTTCAATCTCAAAAAATGTTTCTTGAAAATAAGGGGTATGAAGTGCAAACATTTACCAATGGATTTGATGCAATAGATTATGTAAAAGACAATCTGGTCGATGTTGTTTTAATTGATGAAAGTATGCCAGGTATTACAGGGTTAGAAACTTTAGCAAAGATCAAAGAAATCAATCAAGCACTTCCCGTAGTACTTATTACAAAAAATGAAACTGAGAATTTAATGGATGAAGCGATTGGTTCTCAAATAAGTGACTATCTTATTAAGCCTGTAAATCCAAATCAGGTTTGGTTAAGCCTTAAAAAAATTATTGATAACAGAAGATTAGTGGCAGAAAAAACAACAACATCTTATCAACAACAGTTTCGTCATTTATTTACTGCGCTAAATAGTAATCCAGATTATAATGAGTGGATGGATATTTATAAAAAATTAATTTATTGGGAACTGGAAATGCAAAAAAGCGATAGCCCTGAAATGCAGGAAGTGTTGCAAAGCCAGAAGAGTGAAGCGAATACAGAATTTTTCAAATTTGTTTCAAGGAACTATGCTGGTTGGGTTTCTCCTAAAAGTTCTGAAGGCCCGGTAATGAGTCATAATTTATTTCAGTTTAAAGTATTGCCACATGTAGAAAAAGAAACGCCACTTTTTTTTATTTTGATTGATAATCTAAGGTTCGATCAATGGAAAATGATACAACCTATTTTTGCAGAAAGCTTCAGGATAACGGAAGAAGATAGTTTTTATAGCATATTGCCAACAGCTACTCAATACTGCCGTAATGCAATTTTTGCTGGATTGATGCCAATCGATATTGAAAAGCAATTTCCAGCACTTTGGAAGAATGACGAAGAAGAAGGTGGAAAAAATCTAAATGAAGAACAGTTTTTCAGGGCACAGTTAAAACGTTTAGGTAAAGGAGATCTGAAAGTATCCTACACAAAAGTTGTGAATAATCAGGCTGGGAATGATTTGGTAAGTAATATACATAACCTGATGAATAATGATATTAATGTAATTGTCTACAATTTTGTAGACATGCTTAGTCATGCCAGAACAGAAATGGAAGTATTGAAAGAATTGGCCAGTGATGAAATGAGTTATAGGAGTATTACAGCAAGTTGGTTTGAGCATTCCCCTTTGCATCAGGCACTAAAAAAAATAGCCGATAAGAAAATTAAAATTGTGTTAGCAACAGATCATGGGAGTGTGAGAGTTAAAACACCTTATAAAGTGGTAGGAGATAAGCAAACTACAACGAATTTAAGATATAAACATGGCCGTAACTTAAATTATGAGGCCAAAGAAGTATTGGCATTCAGAGATCCTAAAGAAGCAGGACTCCCAACTCCGACAATTAATTCATCATTCATCTTCGCAAAAGAAGATAGTTTTCTATGTTATCCCAATAACTATAATTATTATGTCAATTACTACAGGAATACATTTCAGCATGGTGGTGTAAGTTTAGAAGAAATGATAGTTCCGGTAATAAAGATGCAGAGTAAAGAGTAAAATAGTGTATGGGTTGTGGAAAATTATAAACAAAATTGCCAATTTACTTCTATTGGAAAATTTACATTTGCGTATCAAATAATAAATAGCTTTTAAAATTCAATATGAAATATACACAGACAATGTTGGATAAACTGGAGTCAATTCCTGAGCAAGCAGGTTATGTACTTCGTTATGAAAGGGGGACTTTTCAAAGTGGCTATTGTATTCTTGAAGCAAAGAAGGTTGTTGTGTTGAATAAATTCTTACAAACAGAAGGCCGTATCAATACGTTGATGGATTTAATTCCACAGCTTTCCATTGAAGCTGAAATTTTGACAGAAGATTCGAAAAAACTTTTTGCAGAAGTGATGTCAAAATTAACATTGGAAGATAAAGCTGAAAAATAATCTCGGATAAGTTAATAGATGTTTTCAATATCAACAGCAACTAATTAACTTTACCAGGATGAGCTGTCCCCCACTAAAAATTACATTTCTTGGTACTGGTACTAGCAGCGGCGTTCCTATGATTGGCTGCGAATGTGCGGTCTGTTTATCTTCGGATAAGAAAAATTATCGTCTTCGTTCCAGTGTATTAGTTGAATCATCTAATACTACGATAGTAATAGATACTGGCCCTGATTTCCGCTTTCAAATGTTGCGTCAAAAAGTAAAAAAGTTGGATGGCGTAATTTTTACGCATTCTCACAAAGATCATTTGGCAGGTTTGGATGATGTAAAAGCCTTTAATTATTTTCTTAAAAAACCGATCAACTTATATGCAGATTCTTTAACGGAAGAAGCGATAAGACGTGATTTTTATTACGCATTTGGCGATACAAAATATCCAGGTATTCCTCAACTGAAGATGAATAGAATTTCATTGGAGCCATTTATAGTTGGTGATATTCCGATAACGCCTATACAAGTTTGGCATCTTAAAATGCCCGTTCTTGGTTTTCGGTTTGGAAAATTTACTTATATCACTGATGCTAACAGAATCGATGACTCAGAAAAAAGTAAAATAAGAGGAAGTGATACAATGGTATTGAATGCGCTAAGAAAGGAAAACCATATTTCGCATTTTACATTAGGCGAAGCGATTGAAATTGTTAACGAACTAAAAATTCCCAATGGATATTTTACGCATATATCACATCAACTAGGGTGTCATGCAGAAATTGAGAACGAACTTCCTTCAAACATCCATCTAGCTTTCGATGGATTAGCATTACATTTTGATTGACACAGTTACCAATCGTTTGCGAAAATTGCCCTCCAACTAACAGTTGTTAGTATTAATTCTTTTTTGTTTATATTGCACCTGCCTTTAGCTATTGCTTGCTTATTAAGGCAAAATATTGTGCCACCCAATTTAATTTGAGTGGCACAATTATTACAACTAAAAGACAAAAAATTAATATGAATTTTCAACAGTCAGAATTAACACAACAAGTAGCGCAAACCGCCCGAGATTTTGCTCAGCAACATATCAAGCCATTTGTTATGGAATGGGATGAAACACAAGAATTTCCTGTACAGGTTTTTAAAGAGATGGGAAAATTGGGATTGATGGGAGTATTGGTACCAGAAGAATATGGAGGTGCCGGTCTTTCATATTTTGAATATAAATCGATCATTGTTGAGATAGCAAAAGTGTGTGGTTCTGTCGGACTAAGTGTAGCGGCCCATAATTCATTATGTACAGGTCATATCATGGCTTTTGGTAACGATGAACAAAAGAAAAAATGGTTACCCAAATTAGCAACCGCAGAATGGATTGGTGCATGGGGACTTACTGAAGCGAATACCGGAAGTGATGCAGGAAATATGGCTTGTACGGCTGTTAAAGATGGCGATGATTGGATTATTAATGGAACTAAGAACTGGATCACTCACGGTAAAAGTGGTGATGTAGCTGTAGTAATTTGCCGAACAGGCGAACCAAGGACAAGAAATAATTCTACAAGCTTCGTGGTAGAAAGAGGAGTAAAAGGATTTAGTGCTGGCAAAAAAGAAAATAAACTTGGAATGAGGGCTAGCGAAACAGCAGAAATGGTATTTGATAATTGCAGAATATCAGATGCGAATCGTTTAGGCGAAGTTGGAGCAGGATTTAAACAAGCTATGAAAATACTAGATGGGGGAAGAATTTCCATTGCTTCACTTTCTTTGGGTATTGCCAAAGGTGCTTATGAAGCTGCATTACAATATTCACAGGAACGGCATCAATTTGATAAGCCAATTTCAAGCTTTCAGGGTATCTCATTTAAATTAGCGGATATGGCCACTGAAATTGAAGCTGCTGACTTGTTAACGATGCAGGCCTGTGATCTTAAAAATCGGCATCAACCAATGACAAAAGAAGCAGCAATGGCAAAATATTATGCCAGTGAAGTAGCTGTTCGGGTAGCAAACGATGCAGTGCAGATTTTTGGTGGTTATGGGTATACTAAAGATTTTCCAGTAGAAAAATATTATCGTGATGCTAAACTTTGCACTATAGGTGAGGGTACAAGTGAGATACAGAAGATTGTTATAAGTCGAGAAGTGTTGAAGTAATAATATTTAATGCTGTAGTTGAAAGAATAATTATTTCACTTCCTGCATTTCAACTAACTTTTTATAAAAGCCATTTTGTAAGAGTAATTCATCATGATTTCCCCTTTCAACAATTTCCCCTTTTTGTAAAACGATTATTTCATCAGCATGGCGGATGGTGGAAAGGCGATGAGCAATTACAATGCTGGTTCTGTTCTGCATCATATTGTTAATTGCATCTTGTACCAGGCGTTCACTTTCGGTATCTAAAGAGGAAGTAGCTTCATCTAAAATTAGTATAGGAGGGTTTTTTAATATTGCTCTGGCGATAGTAATTCGTTGTCTTTGTCCGCCACTAAGTTTTGACCCCCTTTCTCCCACAATGGTGTTATAACCATGTGGCATTTCAGAAATGAACTCATGTGCATTTGCAATTTTGGCGGCTTGCATTGCTTCTTCTAAACTTGCTTCGGGATTATGTAATATTATATTGTTGTAAACTGTATCGTTGAATAAAAAAGGATCTTGTGACACAACAGCAATCATTCCTCGTAAATCTTTCAAGGCGATATCTTTAATGTTTGTACCATCTATTTCAATGGAGCCGCTTGTAACATCATAAAACCTGCAGATTAAATCTATAATAGTAGATTTCCCACTTCCACTTTGTCCAACAAGTGCAATAATTTTACCTTTTGCAACAGATAAATTCAGATTAGTAACTACTGGTTGGCTTTCATAGGCAAAAGAAATATTGTTGATTGAGATTTCTTTTTTTAGATCAGACTTATGTACCGGATTAGCTGGTTCAGGGATTGAAAAATGACTATCTGCTATTTTAAATATTTTTTCAGTAGCTACAATTCCTCTTTGTAAAGTGATGGAAGTCTGCGATAAATTTTTTAACGGTTGAATGATCTGAGTATATAATGCCAGATAGGCAATAAACCCTTCTCCACCTAAAGATGATTTGCCATTTAAAATTAGGTAACCGCCATAAACGACAAGCATCAGCGCTGCAAAAACTCCTAGAATTTCAGAAATAGGAGAAGCCATTTCTTTTTTGCTAAACAATTGTTTGCTATGTTGAGAGAACGCATCATTAATTTTTCTAAATCTTTTCTTCATAAAACCTTCGGCGGTATAACTTTGAATAGGTTTTATTCCGCTGATAGATTCCTCGGTATTGGTTATCATTTCTGACATCATTTCCTGACTGAAATAACTCATCTTCTTCAACTTTCTGGTGATTAAAGAAATGGTAATACCTGTAATGGGTAGAAAAATTAATGTAAAAAGTGTGAGTTGGTATGACCAATAGAATAAAAGACCGAAGTAAGCGAGTACTAAAAAAGGGTCTCTTAATAATACCTGAAGAGAGTTAATTATAGAGCTTTCAATTTCCTGCACTTCGCTGGTCATTGTAAATATCAGGTCGCCTTTATTGTTTTTATTATGAAATGCCAGCGACTGGTCAACATATTTGTCGTATAAAACATTTCTAAT
>JAHEMM010000143.1 GCA_024643655.1 Chitinophagaceae bacterium
ACGCTACCATATACAACGATCAGTGTAGATATGACAACGAGAGGTATATTGGCAGCTGGGGTGTATGTAGTAGAAGTAAGGGGAGGAGATGCCCGACTGATCGGTACGAAGAAGATCATCGTTCATAATAACTAGTAGAAAAGAAATACAGCATAATCAAAACCCCTTCCAGTCAATTGGAAGGGGTTTTTTAATCAAAAAGGGACTATTTACTGTAGTTTATAAAAAAAAAAAATAAATGGACTTTTTTTTATGAAAAAGAAATATCTTGCTAGCCATAGCTGGACTTTTAAAAAAATTACCAAATACTAATAGAAAGTGAAAAGTAATTACTAAAAGTCAAACTATTTTTTAGATTTAAACTACACAACCACACTGTTTATGAAAAAAGTTTTACTTCTTATTGTAACCGTTTTTTCTTTATTTTTTTGTCAGGCGCAAATGAGCGAAAGTGAAAATCTTCTTGCTCGCAATCTGGTATCTAAGAATAAAGAAGCAATTGGTTTTTCAGCAGAAAGCTTGAACAATTATATTGTTTCAAGCACTTTTGATAACCCTGGTTCTAACTGCAGAATGGTCTATTTGCAGCAGACTTACAAGGGTATCCCAGTTTTTAATCAAATGCTGGTGCTGGCATTTAGAAATGGCAATTTGCTTTCTAAAGCCGGGGTGTATGATCCAAGTTTTGAAAAACTTGTAAATACTACTTCAGGAGTTCCGGCAAGAACTGCTGAATCAGCTGTTCAATCTGCTATTGAAGACAGAAAATTACCAATATCCGATGTTGCTCAAACTGTTATAAACAGAAGTAGTAAAGGTGATTTTGTAGAGTTTAATGATATGGGAATATCCCGGGAGAATATAACTGCACAATTAATTTGGGCTCCAATTGAAAATTCTCCAAAATTCCATTTGGCCTGGCAGGTATATATTATTCCTAAAACTACGCCTGATTACTGGTTAGTAAGAGTGGATGCAATGGATAGCAAGGTTATTGGAATAACTAATCTTACAGATTATGATGATTGGGGAACTCCGGAAGAAGGTTCAAATAATACCGGTATTCAATCACCAATTAAGAAAGAAACAAAAACTACCTATAATAACATATTTTATTTTAATGATAAAGCAACCCAGGAAGATGTAGTTACAACTGCCACTTACCGGGTTATTCCAATTCCATATGAGAGTCCGATTCACATGCCCTCTCCTCCTTCTTCAGCAACAGTTACAGACCCTTGGTTAGCTGCTCCGGGAAATGCGACAACTTTAAAATGGAACACCGGCGCTGCAGGAGCTGATTATGATTATACCCGTGGTAATAATGTATGGGCTTATCAAGATAGGACTCCACAAAACAATACAGGATCAATTGCCAAATCTGCAAGTTCTACAACAGCACTTCCAAATCTGACTTTTGATTTTGTTCCTGATTATACACAGGAGCCAACAGTTGCTACTGTGGCTGTTCCGAATCAGCAATTTAATATCACAAATTTATTCTATTGGAATAACGTCATTCATGATGTTTTTTACCAATATGGTTTTACTGAGGCTGGCGGTAATTTTCAGGATGACAACATGGGTCGTGGCGGTGTTGGGAATGATCATGTAAATGCTGAGGCTCAGGATGGCGGAGGAACAAATAATGCAAACTTTGCTACTCCTGCAGATGGTGGTAGCGGAAGAATGCAGATGTATTTATGGACGGCACCTAATCCAGATAGAGATGGTGATGTGGACAATGGAATTATTGTACATGAATTTGGCCATGGAATAAGTAACAGGATTACAGGAGGGCCGGGAAATACTGGTTGTCTGGGCAATGCAGAGCAAGGTGGCGAGGGTTGGAGTGATTATTTTGGATTAATGCTTACTCAGAATTGGGCAACAGCTACATTAACCACAGGTTTTGATTCTCCAAGAGGTGTAGGTACTTATGCGTTGAACCAGCCTATAACTGGTGTTGGAATCAGACCAAAAAGGTATACAACCAATTTTGCTGTTAATGGTGACACTTATGCAAATCTACCAGGTCAGGCTGTTCCACATGGTGTTGGGTATATATGGTGTACCATATTATGGGAAATGACCTGGGAGTTGATAAATACTATTGGAACGATTGACCCTAATATTTATAATGCAACAGGAACTGGAGGTAATGTAGTAGCACTCAGATTAGTAACAGAAGGCTTAAGATTGCAAAATTGTAGTCCTGGATTTGTAGATTCAAAGAATGCAATCTTACAAGCTGATATGAACTTATATGGTGGTGCAAATCAGTGTGCTATTATCCGTGCATTTGCCAGAAGAGGTTTAGGGGTAAATGCAAATCAAGGTTCTAGTGGCAGTATAAGTGATGGAACTCCTGACTTTACAGGTGGTGGACCGGTTATGGACTTTACGCAAAGTGGCGCTGCTGGTGTACCGGTAGGGCAAAACATAGTTTATAATCATGCTGTTACCGCAAATTGTCAGGCAATTACAAGCCATACACTTAGAGATACTTTACCATTAAATGTAACATTTGTAAGTGCTACGAATGGTGGTACTTATGATGGAGGAACAAGAGTTGTAAGCTGGCCGGTGAACCTGGCTGTTAATGCAACAGGTAATTATGGTTTAACTGTTCAGATTAATCCTGGAAGTTATTTCCCTCCGGTAGTATTGCTTAATGAGCCTGTTCCTTCTACAACAATACCTGCAACCTGGACAGCGGCATCAACAACTGCAAATGTCTGGGTAGCACATAATGTTAGAAGTAAGAGTCCGCCTAATTCATTCTTTACAATAGATGCTACTGTTACTTCAGATCAAACCCTGGCAACGACCAATAGTTTTGCAATTGGCGCAACAGCTCCTGAATTAAGTTTCTGGCATAATTATGCAACTGAAACAAATTGGGATGGAGCCGTTTTGGAAATAAGTACTAACGGTGGCACTACCTGGTCGGATATTGGGGCTGCCAACTTTACACAAAATGGATATAACGGAAATTTAAATACAGGGTCACCTAATCCGTTAACCGGAAGAGCAGCTTGGAATGGTAGTAGTGGTGGCTTTGTTCAGACAAAAGTAAACATGCAGCCGTATGCTAATCAGGCAACCGTTAAGTTAAGATGGCGATTTGGTTCTGATGGTAGTCTGGGTGCACAGGGCTGGAATGTAGATGATATACAATTACAAACGATTGCGGTTGTAAATCTGCGTACCAGTTTATTTAATGCAGGGAATATAAGAGTTGATTTTAAAGATACAGTTACAGTTATTTTACCACCAGCAAATCCTGGTGTTACGATTAATCAGGCTGTTGGGCAGGCAGATCCAACAATGGCTTCGCCAATTAACTTTACGGTCGTATTTGATCAACCCGTCATTAATTTTACAACGGGTGATGTAGCCTTAACAGGAACAGCAGCAGCAACAACCGGAACCGTAACACAAATTGCCCCCAATGATGGCACTACATTTAATGTAGCTGTTAGTGGCATGGCTAATACAGGAACAGTAATCGCTAATATCCTGGCTGGTGTATGTACAAATGCAGGATTAGATCCTAATAATGCATCAACCAGCACCGATAATGTTGTTAATTTCTCACTTGAACCTTTAAACGATTTATGTGCTAATGCTGAAATGATAACATGTGGTGCCTCCGTTAATGGAACCACTGTAGGTGCATTGACGGATGTTGGAACACCAACTTGCGGTGGAGCAGCAGTTACATCTCCTGGTGTTTGGTATAAGCTTATTGGAAATGGTGGTGCTACAACGTTGAGTTTATGTACAGGAACAACTTATGATTCTAAATTGTCAGTATTCTCAGGTACTTGTGGAGCATTGGTTTGCGTAGCAGGGAATGATGATTTCTGCTCAACTCAATCTCAGGTAACATTTCCAACTACATCTGGAACTACCTATTATGTATTAGTTCATGGAAACGGTGCAACTGGTGCCTTTACGTTGTCGCTTACTTGTACTTGTCCAACTTTATCGGTAAATCCGGTTGCCAGTCAGACAATTTGTAATGGTGGAGCAACAACAGCGGTAAACTTTACAGGATTAGAGCCGGCAACTGTTTATACCTGGACGAATAATAATACCTCTATAGGTCTTGCTGCCAGTGGTACTGGAAATATTGCCAGCTTTACAACTACGAATACAGGTTCCGCTGCAGTAACAGCAACAATTACAGTTACACCAACTTATGTAGGTTGTCCAAATGGACCAACTACAATGTTTACAATAACAGTATTACCTCAACCAACAGTAAATACGATTGCAAATCAGGTTTTATGTAATGGTGCTACAACTACTGCGGTTAACTTTACCGGAGCAGTACCTGGTACAATATATAACTGGACAAATAGTGCACCTTCCATT
>JAHEMM010000068.1 GCA_024643655.1 Chitinophagaceae bacterium
ATTGTAGTTGTTGGTCAACCACTACAGCTTAACGGTAGCGGTGGTAGTCAATATTTTTGGACGCCGGCAACCGGACTATCGAACCCTGCAGTATTTAATCCGGTGGGTGTTTACGGAACGGCTAACGACACCGTCAAGTATAAATTAATAGTTACAGATGATATTGGTTGTACCGATTCAGCTTTTGTAACTGTATCAATTTTTAAAACTACCCCATACATTTTTGTACCTACAGCCTTTACGCCGAATAATGACGGACTAAATGATTTATTAAAACCTGTTGCAGCGGGAGTACAAAAGATCAATTATTTTTCTGTTTATAACCGATGGGGGCAATTAGTTTATTCTACTTCTCAAATAGGTAAGGGTTGGGATGGAAGAATTAATGGACAACTTCAGCAAACCGGAGTTTTTGTATGGATGATAAGTGCTATTGATTTTACCGGAAACCCTTTCTTCCTGAAAGGTACAGTAACTTTAATACGGTAATTGAATTAAAATTTGAAGAATGCAAAAAAAAATAACCTTCGGTGGTAAACAAATTTATTATAAAGTAGTAGGTAACGGTAAACCTGTAATGTTGGTTCATGGATTTGGAGAAGATGGCGATATTTTTAACAATCAGGTTGAATATTTAAAAAATCATTTTCAACTAATCGTTCCAGATTTACCTGGCTCTGGTTTGTCTGAAGTGATTGAAGATATGAGTATCGACGGAATGGCAGAAGTAATCTATTCAATTATTCTTGAAGAAAATGTAGATGCTTGTCCGGTAATTGGCCATAGTATGGGCGGTTATATTACATTAGCATTAATGGAAAAACATGGATATCATATGAATGGATTTTGTCTTTTTCATTCTTCTGCATTTGCTGATACAAAAGAAAAAATAATTACCCGAAAAAAATCAATTGCATTTATAAAAGAAAATGGTGCTTTTGAATTTCTTAAAACAGCGATTCCCAATCTTTTTGCCGAAGCATCAAAGACTATTTACAGTACTAAAATCAAAGAATTAATTGCTAAAGGCAACAACTTTTTAACCCAATCACTCGTTTCTTATTATGAAGCAATGATTAGCAGACCTGATAGAACAGAAATATTACGAAAAACAACCGTACCTGTACTATTTATTATGGGAGAATTTGACAATGCCGTTCCTATAAAAGACAGTTTACAACAAAGTCATCTGCCTGAAAAATCGTACATTCACATACTCAAAAACTCGGGACATATGGGCATGATTGAAGAAGCAGAGTTATGTAATCAAATTTTGGAGAAGTTTTTGCGGGATATTTAAAATTCAATTTCTTTCTACACCTTTTATGAAACGTACTTTTCTTGTCATACTATCATTTTTGGTTTTATCTGTAATAGCAAATGCTGCTCATATTAAAGGCGGATTTTTTACTTATCGATATTTGGGACCTGGAGCTGCTGGAAATGTAAGATATCAAGTCACTCTTACCGTTTATATGGTATGTAACCCATCATCAGGACAATTATCAAATCCTATAAATTTCAGCATTTATAACGGCAATAATCAATTAGTCCGGGATGTGAGTGTGCCAATTACAAATCAATATAATTTAAACAAAGTATATGACGAGCCTTGCATCACTGGAAATGAAACTGGATGTTATTATACAATAGTAGTTTACAACCTACCTTCTGTAGAATTGCCAATTACACCTGATGGCTATACTATTGCATATCAAAGGTGTTGCAGAATTGCAGGAATTAATAATATTATTGCCAGTAATACTGTAGGAAATACTTTTGCAATTAGAATTCCCGGCTCAGCAACTGCGGCAGGCGCAGAAACCAATAGTAGTCCGGCGTTTCAAGTAAATGACACAGCAGTTGTTTGCAGAAATAGTTTCTTTCAATATTCTTTTGAGGCATCGGATATAGATGGAGACTCTCTTTCATATGAATTTTGCCCAGCTATTGAAGGCGGCAGTCAATCAAACCCATCACCTACAACTGCTGCCAACCCCCCGTATACAGCAGTTACATATCAAAGTCCATTTAGTGGTTCAAGGCCATTAGGTACAGGAGTTACAATAGACCCGGTAACTGGAATTATTAGTGGAATAGCCCCAGATATTTTGGGAGAATTTGTCGTTAGTGTATGTGTAAAAGAATATCGAAATGGAGTACTAATTGGCAGAAGTCCGAAGGAATTGCATATTCGAGTTAACGATTGCCAGCCTTTAAGAGCACTTTTAGCACCTTCCATTATTACTTGTGATGGATTTACACTTGATTTCCAAAATCAGGTTTCTAATCCAACAGGCGCACAATATGTATGGACTTTTGGAGATCCAACAAGTGGAAGTTCAGACACTTCTTTTCTACCTAATCCTTCACATACCTATGCTGATACGGGAGTTTATATAGTAAAACTTGTCGTTTCTTTAGCTGGTGGACTTTGTGCTGATAGTACTACGATGCAAGCAAGGGTCTTCCCTGGTTTCTTTCCCAATTTTACAGCAGCAGGTGGTTGCTTCACAAATCCATTTCAGTTTACAGATCTTACAGCTACAACATATGGCGTTGTAAATAGTTGGCAGTGGAATTTTGGCGACTTGTCAACTTTAGCCGATACATCAAGAATACGAAATCCACAATGGGTATATGCTGGATCAGGAACAAAAACAGTAGAACTGATAGTAACAAATAGTAAAGGTTGCAAAGATACCACTACTCTTGATGTAGAAGTCTTTGACAAACCGCCGATTACACTTGCATTTAATGACACATTGATTTGCCGTTTTGATGCAGTTCAACTAAACGCAACAGGCTTGGGTTCATTTAGCTGGACTCCACTTACTAATATTATTAATCCCAATACCGGAACACCCACAGTAGACCCACCTTCTACAACTAAATATTATGTTACGCTAAATGATAATGGTTGTATTTCTACTGACTCTGTAACGATAAGGGTTATTAATAGTGTTACAATACAAACAATAAATGATACTACAATATGCCAGGGAGATTCATTGCAACTTAATGCTATTTCGGATGGCTTGAGATTTAGTTGGACGCCTGTAGCCAATTTAAGTAACCCTAATATTATTAATCCAATTGCTATTACAAACTCAACTACTGTTTATAATGTAGTGGCAACAGTAGGAAGTTGTTCTGCATCAGATCAGGTTGTTGTAACAACTGTTCCATATCCTATAGCAAATGCAGGAACAGATCCAACTATTTGTTACAACACATCTTCGCAGTTAAATGGAGCCATAGTTGGCAGCAGCTTCAATTGGTCTCCGCCAAGTTACTTAAGCAACCCAACGATTCTAAACCCGATTTCATCGCCACCAAGAACAACAACATATATTTTGTCAGCTTATGACACGTTGGGATGCCCAAAGCCAGGTAGAGATACAGTTGTAGTGAATGTACAACCGAAAGTAATTGCTTATGCAGGTCGTGACACATCTGTTGTGGTTGGCCAGCCACTATTATTACAAGGTTCGGGTGGAATTAATTATGTATGGAGTCCGGGCATTGGATTATCGAGTACTACTATTCCAAATCCGATTGGCACATACGGCCCTCAAACGGATAGTGTAAAATATAAGTTGATTGTAACTGATGCAACAGGTTGTCCAGATTCCGCTTATGTAACGGTATATGTATTTAAAACAAACCCTTATGTCTTTGTACCTTCAGCTTTTACCCCTAACAATGACGGAAAGAATGATGTAGTAAGGCCAATTGCTGTTGGCGTTGAAAAAATAAATTTCTTCAGTGTATATAATCGCTGGGGCGAATTAGTCTTTACTACAACTGCAAATAAACAAGGTTGGGATGGCCGTATTGGAGGCGTTTTACAAGCCACAAATGTATTTGTATGGATGGTAAGTGCTGTTGACTATACAGGTAAAACTATTTTCCTGAAAGGAACTGTGACACTGATTAGATAAAAGCATTCAAATTTGCAATGACTATTCACTATCGATTACTATGAGAAAAATTGTATTCATTACCGGCGCAACGGCAGGGTTTGGAAAAGCTTCAGCAACTATTTTTGCTGCAAATGGCTATGACTTAATTATAAATGGCAGAAGAAAAGAACGGCTGCAAGCATTAGCTGATGAAATTGAAAAGAAGTATAATGTTGCTGTTCTACAACTACCTTTTGATGTGCAAAAAGAAAAAGACGTTTTCGACTCCATCGAAAATATTCCTTCAGACTGGAAAGCAATTGATGTTTTAATCAACAATGCAGGTCTTGCTTTAGGCAGAGATTATTTTGATGAAGCAGATATGAATGATTGGAACGTAATGATTGATACAAATGTTAAAGGTTTTCTTTATGTAGGAAAAGCAGTATCACAATTAATGGCTGTAAGAAAACAAGGCCATATAATAAATCTTGGTTCCGTAGCTGGTAAGCAGGTATATGAAAAAGGGAATGTTTATTGTGCTACAAAATATGCAGTAGATGCCATTAACCAGGCCATGCGTATCGATCTTCTCCGTCATCATATTAAAGTAACCGCTATTAACCCGGGTGCAGCTGATACAGAATTTTCTACAGTACGTTTTAAAGGTGACGAAGCGATTGCAAAAAATATATATAACGGCCTTAAACCTTTATCAGCAGAAGATGTAGCTGAAGTAATATATTACTGCACAACATTACCTACACATGTTTGTATAAATGACCTTACCCTTAGTTGCACTCAACAAGCAAATGCTATTTATTTTAATAGAAATGCAACTTGATACCAATCAATAAAATCTGCCGGATTCAAATTATTCTTATAACTTTCAATCTCCTAACCTTCTCTTAGTGTGAATTGGCCTAAATCTTGCCGTAGTATTCCTTCGGAAATGTACTTCTTGCAAAAGATTTTTGACTAAAAATTATTAAAGCAATAATGCTAGAATTACTTTTATAGGGTACGGAGAATATCAATTTAAACTAGTTATGAAAAACCGATTCCTCACTATTTTATCCATCTTTATTTTTACTACTTGTTCATATTCTCAGGAAGTGATAAGGCTTGAATCATGTTCAAATGGATCAATGGATAAACAAGTAGATAGCCTTAAAAATGCTTTTGCTTTAGATGGTTATGAATTACTTAAAGAAGCGTCCATTAAAATGGAAAGCGAATTTGAAATGCCTGTAATAGTCCCACTCACCCAAGGCAGTTGGTATCAATTTGTATTTATTGGGGACTTTACTTCCCGTCTTTATGAAGTAAGAATGTACGACTGGAATGAAAGAATGGTAATTTTTCGTCAAAAAAAATGGGGAGAAATTGATGGCAATGTAATTAGTTATACATACATACCAAAAGTTTCCGAGTTTCATATGATGAAAACAGTACAAGTAAATAAAAAGAAGAAAAAAAATCTTTGTGGTTATGTAATGCTATTTAAAAGAAAAGCTGATGAATCAACCGGTTCAATTTCCACAGAAGCAATAAATGCTAAGTCAAAATAATATTATTCTTTCTTGATGTCGATTCGACAAAACTAGCAACCATTATTATTTTTTATTACTTACGAATAGGTTCGTTAATTGATAAAAAGCAATTCAACTTCATTATTATACTTAAGAAAATATTACATCTTATAGTTAATACAGAAAGCTGCTATTCGTAATATAAATCAGGCACCCTCTTTTTTGTTAGATAATCAGCCAACGATTCTACGTTATTGCTGAGCTAGCGAAACTCTTATTTGCAAGCCTGCCCTTGTGTTGGTTATTGGGAAGGAATTACTGATTTTAGGAATGCTTCTATTTTGCTCAAAGTAAAGCTTCATACTTACTCTGTTATTCAATATATAGTCGATAGAAGGTGCAAGACGAATTACTTTTTGACCGGCTGTTCCAAAAGAAGTTCCCTGATCTAATTTGCTGTTTGATGTAGCATCATCCCTTAAACTAAAATCACAACGGAAGGTTACATCATTATCGAGTTTCAATTTGCCAATCTTCTTTATTAATGGCATACCTTTTTTGCGCCAGTTGAAGCTAAACGTTACTTCCGTACTACGATTCTCGGCTAATTGATAATCTATCAAACTCAAACTTAGCTGACGACTCTTTCTAAATTCAAATGTTGTTGTAAGTTGATTTGTAAACGTTAGATCAATTGAAATCAACGGGTCAAATGATTCTTGTATTGTAATATTCGGTACTAAGAAATATGGAACAAAATTACCTGTTAATGTATCCCGGAATGATGGATAACTGATACGTAAAGGATCGGCAAACAATAAGGCTGTATTGAAGCTATTCATACTGAAAGTGCTATGATACCCATGACGTATCGTAACATTAGTAAATATCTTATCCAATCCTTTTAACTTTGATAATCCAGTATATGTTATGGTCCAATTAGGCTTTGGAATAATCCCTGAAAACGGATTAGACCTGAGATTTGGATTACTATTTTTTATCAGGTTGATTGTATTTGGGTCTTTATTTGAATAGGCTGCCAGGAATGCCGGGATTACCACATCTTGGGAATATCGACCATACCCTTTGAAATACTTTGGATCGCCAGGATCCACTACCCCACCCTGATATCCATTAAGAGCTGCTAATCTTTTTGACAGAATAACCCGGTTATCCTGAAACGTTTTGAAAGTTTCAGATATCTGATTCGGATCAAACTTTTTAAATAGTGTCTGATAAGATATATAACTGACATTGAAGCTACCCAATGCATATGGATTTAATCTTGTCAAACCAACATTATCAAACTTACTGGTGTCTTTATATAATTCTGAATATTGTTTATCGTATGTTTTATCAAAATTTACATCAATATTGAAATCTCTAAAAGGACTAACCTGTGCAGTGATATTCAATCGTTGATTATAACGCTGTTGTATTAATGCTGAAACCAATGTATCACTTGATAATAAACCTTTTGCCCCAAAACGATTGATCCAACTTGTATCTGGCTGATAGCCGAATATATATCCAAAGCCTGGATTACCACTTTTTAGATTCGAGCCAAGCACATTGGTACTATCCATATACCCAGGTAACATGGTGCCAAAATCTTCAGTGTATTGTATGCCAACTCTTTTTACAGCCGTTGCTAATTGTAAAAAGAATCTAGGCAATTTGCCAATTGTTGGTAGCGGACGATTCGGATCTTTTTTCTCCTTTACTTTCTTTTCTTTCTTTTCTTTTTTCTTTTTCCCTTTTTTAGTTTTTGTAGTATCCTGCTGTGGTGCTTGTCCAACAGCTATTTGTTGTTGATCTTTTTGCTGATCTTGCTGTATACTCTTATCGCCACCTTCCATATTATTAGCTGCTTTCTTCTCTTCTCTTAATTCCTTTTTGCTTTTCTTTTTGTCCCCTTCGGGTAAACCAGGAATGCTGTTAGGTGGAGGCCCCTTTTTAATTGGAGCATTTGAATTAACGGCCCTCAAAAATCTCCATTTATTATAAAGATCTTCAAACTTTAACTCGCCATTAATCGTTTTTGTTTGCGTATTAGATAAAGTGTTTCCAAGATTTATTTCTGCTGTTCTGGCCAGTAAAGAACCTGCAAGCCAGTTATACTTCGTATTGTAACTTGCTCTAAGTGTAGTCCAATTAAGCAATGGAATTTTTTGTGTAGGAACTACATACGAAACGGTTACATCCTGACTGTAGCTTGTATTTCTTCCCCCTTTAAATAAATTAGATTTTACAGAGTCCTTTTTATTTTTTGTATCAATTCTTCCGGAAGGCTCATCAATTCTTGCATTATTAATCGCATTAAAATCAATCGAGATGGATCTTGTAAGATTCCACTGCAAAATATAAAACCGATCAAAAGTGAAATACTTATTATATGTTTCTGGAATCTGATACGGTCCGCCTCCAACATTTCTTGGTCGAACAGCGCCAAACTGACGGAATACATCTGCTTTAAAAGAAAGCTGCGATGGGGCGTAATTAAAATTAATATCTTTTATCAAAGCCAACCATGGTGATTTAGATTTTATTAATTTCTTAAACGGTTCAAATGGCTTTGTTTGAGGAGAATAAGTATAGCCAATAGCACCTCTTGTTCTGCGCATCTCATCTCTTTCGATTAATGGGTTATGGCTGATTGTTTGTATATAAGAATAATTAAAATCAAAATTTGTTACACTCCAAATTTTTGGACGCTTACCATCAGTCTTTATTTTTCTGGCATTCGTTATATTAAATGTTTTAATTGTAGTTACATCAATCGCCTGGCTACGAATAGAATCTTTATTTGTAGAACTTGAAACCTCTTTTAATTTTTCTTTTAAATTCAAATCGAGATCATAAGGGTCATACTCTGGTGTGCTGCTACGGTGGCTTATACCCATATATACCGGCAATTGCAAGCCAAGACTTTTTGGCAATAACTTTGATGCTTCTATTGTTGCTGCAGCATCAACGGTATATACATCTTCACGACTTCTTTCATTTACTCTTTGCTCCAATGTTCCAAATCCATTTGATCTTGCAGTGGCAGACAAAGAAATATTTCCAAGATCTGCCAATTTGATATCGGCTCTGGCCAAGGCAGCCCAGCCACCTTTTTCATCAAGGTTAGAAAGACGCAATTCGTTAAACCAGACTTCGGTACAAATGGTTTCCTGATTAACATTTTCTACTCCTAATAACATACCCCGAACTTCGCCAAGATTTGGGTTACCGAGTAAAGCATAGGTTCTTCCATCTGCATTTGTTTCACTATAATAAATTGAAGGTGAAGCGCCACTTCGATTCCTTGCTGCTTTTAGTTTTGTCAATATATCCAGATCAAAATCAAGATAATTTTCTGATGGCCAAATATTCGCAGAGTCTGTAGCTCCAAATGGTGTTATTTTTAATGGGAATTTAACTTCATAATAATTGCCAGAAAAGTCGTTTCCGATTCTTACTACAGCTTGTAGATCACCTTCTTCAATTTGCTGTTGCCCCTTAACTGATTCAGCATGTATAAACATTGCAAGCCTTCCATACTGACGCATGTCAAGATTCATCGTTTTAAATACTCCTCTTGCTTCATTTTGAGACAAGCCACAAACCTGTATACTTAATGACTGTTCATTTAGGAATAATGGTACATTATTATTACTTAGTTGCTGTTGTCTTTCAATTCCCGGAGGTATTCTGTAAATAATAGGATCCCGTTGGTCATTCTCTTCCACATTTACGGCTAGTGTATTTACAATTGTTGGATCATTCGCCGGAAGATTTGTATAGTTACCAGATTGATCTATTTTGTACTGATACTTACGCCATTGGTTTCGCACCAATTCTAATTTACCAAAACGCATAATTACAGAATCCTCAAATCCTGTTGCAAACATTCGCATAAATCGAATGGATTTGAAATCTGGAATATTACCAACCTTTTGAGAGTACTGTTTGATCGGGATGCGGAATAAATACCATTTCTCTGTACGAGTTTGTCCATTGGCCAACGTAACTGTTGGAGTTCTAATATCTGTAATAAAATTAGATCCCGATGACATATTGGGCTTAATATCTACTTTATACTGAAAATACTCTTCAACTTCATTCATCGTATTATCTCTATTCAACTCTTCTGCATCCGGATACTGAGTAAATGCATTTACAAACTGCGTATTATTTTCAGCGATAGGTGAATTACCATGAGGATTATTAATGTTCTTATATCTTTCCAAAATACCTGCTGGAATACTGCCATCAAAAGAGGCGTCACGATAAGGTTTAAAATTGTCTGAAGAAGGATCGCTAATTGCTTTTTGATACACGATTGAACCAGGCCCAAAATTTACCGCCAGCTGATCAAGATATGGTTTAAATCTTCTTTGCTCATCGATATCCTGTAATCCATCGTAACCAACATCCTGAAACTGACGATCTGCAGGTACGATACTAAAAGCATTGGTGACCTGAAGAGGATTCGAGGGCACTTGTCCCCAAACAGTATTGGAATCTAAAGATGCATTATTAGTAGGCGTTCGTAATCCATTTTCATATTGTCTCTTTCCATCTCTTAAAATATCCTCTGAAATATTACCCAGATTAAAATAGAGTTGACCACCATTTGGATTTGAATTATTCTGAGTAAATGGGTCTTTCATCCAGAATTCAATAAACTCTATATTATTTGTTTCAAAGTCAGTCTGATCAATATTACGCATCAATCCACCCCATGCCTGTTTTGGATTTAATAATTGCCCATTCCCATTTAACCTTGTATTTCTATTTTCAAAATTGTAAGGCCCTTTTTCTTTTGGATAAAATGCAAGATCGAATGTTGTTAACAAACCTTCGCCAAATTGAGTACTTCGTCTTGGAAACAATTCTTTTTGTAATACCTGCCTGACATCTGACTTTGATAATTCTTCAAGATTATTCTTTAACGGATTGTTTGAGCTTCTCCTTTCTTGTAAAACGGGTTCGATATTATACCAGGCTATTTTAGCTCTGTTATATCCGCTTTCCAAATTATTTATTAGAGCTGCCTCTGGAAATAAACCATTGTTTTGTGGTACAGATGCCAGGGTCCAGTTTATCAGTGGGAAACGCAGGTCAATATTTGCCCGAGTTCCTTCAAAATCGTCTATATAACTTAATCCGCCTTTATCGGGACTTCCATCCGGATTGGTTCCGTTTATTTGCTTTGGATGCCCAGGTTGCAATACAGCAGCTTCAGCATAAGCCGTAATAGAAGACATTTCTCTGGTTGAATAAAATGGTAATTTATCCAACCATTTTGTTAACCTGGGAATATTATTCCGATAGTCAATATCAAAACCATACATGGTATTCTTGATTGGGTCTTCGCCATAATTTTGTTTAATAAAAAATGGCCGTTCTCCCAATCTTACTATAGTACCACCTATTGAAAGATTTTTGTTAGCTAAATAATCTAATCTTAAACCAAGGAAGTTCTTTTGCTGAAAACCAAAAGCACTATTATTTTCATAGGCAATATTAACCGGCACACCTGAATTTAATATAGCTGCATTAGTAACCCGTAATGTGCCAAGGTCATAATTAATTTCGTAATCAACATTTTCCTGGAGTATTTGTCCACTAGCGGTTACAGTTACACTACCTCTTGGTATATTATACCCTAGTTGATATTCACCTGATGCCTGATTATTACCACCCGCCAGTCCACCACCAAAACCTGGTGATACGCCTGAAGATTTTGAACGACCTACAATTTTAAATCTGTTAAGATTGGCGAATGTTTGTGCTATTGCTTTTATCGTATCATAAAGAGGATAAAAAAGATATTTATCCCGTAACGCCTGATTGCTATAAACATAATCCAGATCATGCCCAAAAGGTTCCAATACGGGAAATATAATTCTGCTTTGAGATGAAATAACTGTGAACCCTTCAAGATAATCAAACACTCCATCCGGCTGTGGATCATTCTGATTATTCAGCCGATCAAGATTTGAAAGAGATAAAATCGGTTGTCCCTGATAAGCAGCAATAACATCTGCAGGTGGTAAATATCTTTTTTCACCCAGACTAGGTTCTTCATATGTAAGATCTAGTCTAAAATCCTGTCTTTCTAGTTGGCCAAAACCAACTGAATAGACATTCTTCATCATCAGATCCCAAATAGGAAGATTAGTTCTTTGTGAAGTTGCTTTTAATAATTTCAAGAACAATACTCTTTGAGATGAACCTGTTGTATCTGGAGGTACATCTTGAGAAAATTCTCCAACCTGAAATACCTTTCCATTATACGTATATTGATACGCTACGCCAAGTACTTCATCAGGTTGTAATGGTTGATTTAATGAGACAAACCCTATTTGCGGATTAAAGTAATAATCTGATGATTGTAATTTTCTGGCAAACGTTTTTTCGAAATCCTGAACGGGTGATAAACCAATTCCAGTTAATTGACTTTGTACTTGTGAAGAATTACGGAATGAGGGATTACTAGTGATAGTTTTGTATAAATTGTTTGTACCGTTATCAGGTAACTGAGAACCGGTTGGAGTTATTACAGCTGTATTAAAAGGATTGCTTTCGCCAAGATCCATAAAACCTACGATATCTCTGGTATCTACAGTGGCGCCGTTTCGATTAGTCACCCATACTTCCACTCTTAATAATTGCACTCTGGAATTGACTACCGGCAATTGCTTCATTGCGGTATTATAGTTATTACGAAAATATTGAGACATTAAGAAGTGACGATTCTCGTCGTATTCATCAGCTTTTACTGAAAAACTTTGTGCTGTAGTACCTCCTTGCGCTGTTTGCGTTTGTCTTTGAGAAGTCTGATTTGCTAATACTGTTGTAACAAATAATTTCCCAAACTGTAATTGAGTCTTTAATCCAAACAAAGATTGGGCTCCCGGTATTAATGTGCTTTTAGATTCAAAACTAGTATTACCTGCTTGAAATATTTTTAATATATCATCATCCTTACCACGAAAATCCAGTTTTAATTGATTTTCGAAATTGAAATTGGCTAGTGTATTATAATTGATAGGTAGTTTTAATTTTTCGCCAATGCTTGCATCCATTTGCAATTGTGAATTCATATTAAAATCGAATCCACCATTTTTTCTTGCCCTTTCTGGTAATGTGGGATTATTAATTTTTTGACCCTGATAACCTGCTAAAAAATCAACATAACCCGAAGGACGAATATCTATTTTCACTTTGCCATCTGGCCCAACTCCCATTATCCTGTTAAACCAATCATTTGATACTTTAAATTTTGGTTTAAACAATCGACGATTCATTTTCATCAGCAAATCAGATCGCTTTTTAAAATAATCTTCCTCATCTTTTTGCCCTTGCAAACGAATAAACTCTTCCATTGAAAAAGATGTCGGCGTTCTATAATAAGAATTACCTATTTTTTCAACAATATAATATTGCTTTGTTTTTGGATCATATTCAATAGTACGCTTGATAAAAGCGGTATCACGAAAGTCAAAAGTATTATTACTTTTATAGGTATATGGATCGCCTCTTCTGTCACCTAAAGGGTAACGGGAAGTATCAGCTCTGAAAAAATATTTTCCAACACCAATAAAATCAGCATGGGCATTTGACTGCAAAGAAAATGCAGCAATCACTGCAATTAATAACAGTGTACGGAGAATATGAGCAGTTTTAAGGTTCAATGTTTTACAATCAGTTAGTTTCCTGAAATTATTGATTATAAGGTACGAAGTGCCAACTTAATTAGTTCCTCAACAGATAGATTCGGATTAACCGCCATAGTCTTTTGTAAAGCTTGGTCAGCTTGCTGCCTACCAATACCCAAAGCGGTCAATGCATTTAACGCATCTTGTTGCAAAGTATTGTTTTTCAATGGTGAAATATTTGAATCTAATGGATGTTTGGCTAATTTATCCCTCAATTCCAAAACTAATCGTTCGGCGCTTTTTTTCCCAATCCCTTTTATCCCTTCCAAAGTTTTGGTATCCCCAACAATTATAGCTTTTGCCAGTTCGTCAGGTTTCATATATGACAACATTACCCTAGCAGTAGAAGCCCCAACGCCAGAAACACTAATTAGTTGCAAAAACATTTCTTTTTCGGCCAAATCAAAAAATCCATACAGAATATGAGCATCTTCCCTAATTAGTAAAGCAGTTTGCAAAATTCCCTTATCCAGATTTTGAATTTTAGAATAAGTATGTAAGCTTATCAAAACTTCATATCCTACACCGTTTACATCTACCTGCACAAGAGCCGGGCTTTTGTGTACAAAATCTCCTTTTAAATAAGCGATCATAAGTTGCGAAAATAGGGAAATCATATCTTGTAACCCGCTTGAAAACTGATGAATTGATAAATGAAAAAGGATTCTTTTTTTGAATTTAATTTCTAAAAACAAAGAAATAAATACAAATCATAGTTTGTATTAACTTTAGCCGAATTTTTATTAATTCTTTATTATGGCAAATAAAAAAATAACTGCAGCTATTACAGCTGTTGGAGGATATGTTCCAGAAGATAAATTAACGAACGCAGATCTTGAAAAAATGGTAGACACCAATGATGAATGGATTCGTAGCCGAACAGGTATTTCTGAAAGAAGAATATTAAAAGGTGAAGGATTGGCTACATCTGACATGGTGGTACCAGCTGTAAAACAATTGTGTGAAAAAAGAGGTATTAGCCCCGAAGAAATAGATTGCTTAATCGTAGGTACCGTAACCCCTGATATGGTATTCCCTTCTACAGCCAATATTGCATGTGCAAAATTAGGCGCAAAAAATGCCTGGGGATTTGATGTATCTGCCGCCTGTTCTGGATTTTTATTTTCATTGACGCAAGGAGCTGCTTTAATAGAAAGTGGTCGGTATAAAAAAGTAGTGGTATGTGGTGCAGATAAAATGAGTGCTATCGTAGATTATGAAGATAGAACTACCTGTATCATTTTCGGAGATGGCGCTGGAGCAGTATTATTAGAGCCAAACTATGATGGCTATGGTGTACTGGACAGTATATTGAAAAGTGATGGAACTGGAAGCCAGTTTTTACATATGAAAGCTGGCGGTTCTTTGAAACCAGCTACCATGGAAACAGTAATGGCAAAAGAGCATTTTGCATATCAGGAAGGTCAATCAGTATTCAAATTTGCAGTAAAAGGAATGGCTGATGTAAGCGCAGAGTTATTAGAAAGAAATCATTTAACTGGTGATGATATAGCCTGGCTGGTTCCACATCAGGCTAACCTAAGAATCATTGATGCGACGGCCAATCGAATGGGATTGCCGAAAGAAAAAGTAATGATTAATATTCAGAAATACGGCAATACTACAGCTGCCACTATTCCTCTATGTTTATGGGAGTGGAAACATGAATTAAATAAAGGAGACAATATAGTTCTTGCTGCATTTGGCGGTGGATTTACATGGGGAGCAACATTGATAAAATGGGAGTATTAAATTCTCTTTATTTCTTAACTCTAACCCAGGTAACAAAATCTGTAGATGGAAGTTTTTCTACTCCAAGTTGTCGTAATTGATTAATCAATTGCCCTCTATGATAGGTTCCATGATTGAAAACATGTAATAACATTTCATAAATCGGTTGCTTATATTGCACTTTCTTGGTATCCTGATAGTGAAAAACATGGTCAATCGCCATTTCTGAAGCATTTGTAATCCATTCTGCCCATTGTTTTGACTGCTGCATTAAACCTGCTGAAACTTCTTGCATATCTCCATTAATATTCACGCTTGGAATAATGATCCTGTCAATAAGTTTCATCCTTTGCCACCAAATACTTTCAGCATCCCACATATGGAAAACTGTTTTATACAGACTACTAAAGCTACTAGGCACTTCCACCATTTGCTTTTCTTCAGATAAAGTAAGTATAATATCCAATATTTTTTTAGTTGCCCAAATATTATACATAGCATACTGTTTTAGTAATTCCTTCATTTTAATTTAGCTTTGATGAGATTGAATATTTTATCAAATGTCAACATTACAATAATTTATTATGGATAAAAGTTTTCCACTATCTGGATGGGGTTCCTTAGCTGTTCATGCAGGGCATGAAAAAGACCCGATGTATGCCCACCAGGTTCCAATTTATGCCAGCAGCACTTATATCTTTGATGATGCAGAACAAGGTATGCGTAGATTCAGTGGTTTAGAAGAAGGATATATTTATAGTCGCTGGGGGAATCCTACAATTTCAGAAGCAGAAAACAAGATTACTGCATTGGAAACTTTTGGCCTGACAACAGAAGCAAAAGGAATTTTACATGCATCCGGTATGGCTGCTATATCAACTTTAATGCTTGCATCTTTAAAACCGGGAGATAAGATATTGACTCATTATTCGCTTTATGGGGGCACTAATGAACTGGTGAATAACATTTTACCATCTTTTAAAATTGATGCTGTAATTGCAGACTTGAGAGATCTGAATGTTGCATCAGAGATACTAAAGAATGATCCGGCCATTAAAATGTTGTACCTGGAAACACCGGCCAATCCAACTATTCAGTGTGTGGACATAGAAGAGCTTTGTAAACTGGCTAAGCAATATAATTGCATAACAGCTTGTGACAATACATTTGCCACTCCTTATTTACAACAACCCTTTCAGTTTGATGTTGATTTTATCGTTCATTCAACAACCAAATTCTTAAACGGACATGGAACTGCCATTGGCGGCATTTTGATAGGTAAAGATGTGGAGTTCATGAATACAAAAGCTACAAAAACACATCGTTTATTGGGTGGCAATTCCAACCCTTTTGACACTTTTTTATTAATTCAAGGAATAAAAACTTTAGAATTAAGGATGGAACGACATTGCCACAATGCATTAGAAGTAGCAAATTTCTTAGAAACAAATGTTGCTGTTGCAAAAGTGAATTATACCGGGCTTTCTTCTCACCCTGATCATTACGTAGCGATGAAACAAATGCGACATCCAGGCGCAATGTTAAGTTTTGAATTAAAAGAGGGATTTCAAGGTGGCATTAATTTCATGAATAAATTAAAGATGTGTGTTCGTACTGTTTCATTAGGCACCTGTGATACGTTGTTATCACATCCTGCATCAATGACACATTATAGTGTGCCAAAGGAAGAAAAAG
>JAHEMM010000144.1 GCA_024643655.1 Chitinophagaceae bacterium
TATTTAATACATTTTTTATAATTGAACTTCTTCTTTTAGCATGCTTTATAAAAAACCGGCCATCTCAGAAAGATGACCGGTGACGTTTTAAAGATGGCAACATTAACTTACTTTGCGACGAAGAAATTAATGAACCAACTCTTCCATTTCAACATCTTCGGGTACATAATCTTTTTTAAATCCGTTCTTTCTTAATTGTACCTTTTGCTTTAATTCATCTAACCCTTCTTTAAACTTTTTGCCTTGTTTTGCTATTTTTTCACGGGTATCTTTTCCTTTATTAGGGGCAAAAATTACACCCAGAATTCCTCCGATAACAAGACCGGAACCAAGGGCAATCCATATTGCATTATTCTTTTTCATAACCGGTTGTTTTAAGGATAAATAATTAATTTACTTCACTTCGAAATATAAGGTATTGGCAAGCCCATTTCCAATGACTTTGATTAACAAAATGAATGATATTCGTCAGTTAAACAGCATTTTTAGTAAAATACTTTTAATCATTTTAAGATTAATTAAAATCATGTTTTTAAAAGCTGTAAAAGTCTAATTTGTAAACAACTAAAGATTTTTTTATGAAACAATATCATGTTGTATCCCGTTTTGCCATTTATCTACTTGCTGTTATTCTAATTATTATGGGTATCGTTTATATTTCAAACCCCAGAGACCTGCTCATTTATGTGCCGCTCTCTTTTAAAGTTGGAATCCTGTGGATCAAGATTGTTGGAGTTGCTTTTATACTGGTAGGTATTTCATTTCTTACCAACCAGTTTGTTAAGTTTACAGCTTACGTATTGGCAGCGATGTTGCTGATTATTCTGATTGCAATCCATCTGAATAATTATATGAATGCAGGTGCTCCTGATATGCGGCAGTTAGCACTTATTAATTTGTTGAAAGATGCTGCAATAATGGGGTTTGCACTGCATATAGCAGCAGGTGCTCATCATCAGCATTTACATTATGAAGAGAGTGACTAGCAAGTAAATATTTTAAATACAAGATGTAATCATTATTAGCATATTTATTGTCAATTTTGGTAGACGTAATTATGCAGAAATTTAGTTTTTACTACTGATTTGGAGAATTAATTAAAAATGTGCCATATTGAATAGCACATTTTTAACTTATAATAAGTAAAATTATTCCAGCGGAATTTTATTTGCATTGATAGCCAGCCATTCATCAAGGTTTTGTAATGCAGGATTAAGTTGTTTTGATTGGCTGACATTTCGAAGCGTATTCAACTCCTGTTCAAATTCATCATAAAACTGGAACATATTACCAAGGTCATCTGCCCCTGGAAAACCGAAACTTCGATATACAGATGCCGGTATTTTATTATACACTACCGGTTCGCCTAATGCTTTAGTTAATGCTTCTGCCATTTCAATACCAGTTAAATGTTCACCGGCAATTCCAATCCGCTTCCCGATCATTTCTTTTCCTGCTTTGAAGATTCCATAAGCACATTTACCAATGTCTTCAGCAGCAATACCCGCCATCTTTGCATCACCAATGGGTAAAGTTAGTGCCAGCTTTTTATCCTCACCCCGTTTTGGGCCAGCGCCAAAATAAATGAAGTTGTCCCAATAAAAAGAAGCATGTAAAAAAGTAGTTGGTACACCAGCATCAGTAAAGAAATGGTCAGATTCTCCTTTACCATCAAAGTGAGGAACTTTATACTTTTCCATTAATGTTGGCATCCGATCATCACTCAGGGGTATCAACTTCCGGGTATCTTCCAGCGTAGACCAGATGGCATGTTGTATTCCTGCTTTTTTAGCAGCATTAGCATATAATTCAATTTCTGCTTTTTCCTGCTCAGGGGAAAAGTGCGACCAGAAAAAAGTAACAAAATAAGCCCCATATGCTCCTTCAAGTGCTTTATATACAGAAGCTTCATCAGAAAGATCACCTTCCACTACTTCAGCACCCAATGCTGCCAGCTCTTTTGCTTTATTTGAATTGACATCTCTGGATATAGCTCTGGCAGTAAACTCACTATTCGAATCGTTGCAAATGGCCCGTACTAGTCCACCACCTTGTGCACCCGTGGCGCCAAATACTGCTATTATTTTTTTTTCTCCCATAATATTTTTTTAAAGGTTCGATATAAAATATTGTAGTGTAAACCGTCCATTTAAAGCTAATGAATTATCGGAAAGTAAAAAAGCTCTTTATAATCTTATATTCAAGCAAACTAACTTATTGCATTCAAGACATGGATAAGCTAAATAAAAGTGCCAATCTGGCAAAACATACCCATTTGGAACGGTGATTGCATTATCGTTGGCGACCGATTAATTAATTTTTTACTTATAACAATAAACATCAATCAAAATATGGTACAGGAACAAGGAACTATTTCGATCAATACGGAGAATATCTTTCCTATTATCAAGAAATTTTTATACTCAGATCATGAGATCTTTCTGCGGGAACTGGTGAGTAATGCTGTTGATGCATCCCAAAAAATGAAAAGATTGGCTACACTTGGTCATTTTAAAGGAGAATTAGGAGAGTTGAAAATACAGGTGGATTTTGATGCAGCTGCTAAAACGCTTACCATCACGGACAATGGTATTGGTATGACAGCGGAAGAAATTAAAAAATACATAAACCAGGTGGCTTTTTCCGGCGCTACAGAGTTTATGGAAAAATTCAAAGAAGCTAAAGATGCGAATGAGATTATCGGCCGTTTTGGGCTTGGTTTTTATTCTTCTTTTATGGTAGCCGATAAAGTTGAGATTGAAACACTCAGCTACCAGGAAGGCGCTGAGCCGGCCAAATGGTCCTGCGATGGCAGTACAAGTTTTGAAATAAGTGAAGGCAGCCGTACTGAAAGAGGAACTGCCATAACCTTATTCATAAATGAAGAATCATCAGAGTTTTTAGAGAAGCACAGGTTACAGTCGATATTGGATAAGTATGCTAAGTTCTTACCCGTACCAGTCCAGTTTGGTATGAAGACTGAATCAATCCCTGACGGAGAAGATAAAGACGGCAAACCACAATATAAAAGCGTAGAAGTTGATAATATCATCAACAATACCAATCCTATCTGGACAAAGACCCCATCATCATTGACCGATGAGGATTATCTTTCTTTTTACCAGGAGTTATATCCTTTTCAGGAAGAGCCGTTATTCTGGATCCATTTGAATGTTGACTATCCTTTTAATCTTACGGGTGTACTTTACTTTCCTAAACTGAAAAATGATTTTGAGATTACAAAGAATAAAATAAAACTATTCAGTCGTCAGGTATTCATTACCGATGAAGTAAAAGATATCGTTCCGGAATTTTTATTATTACTCCATGGTGTTATCGATTCACCGGATATTCCATTAAACGTTAGCCGTTCCTTTTTACAGGCGGATAGCAATGTTAAAAAAATCAACAGTTATATAAGTCGTAAAGTAGCCGAGAAACTATCGGAGTTGTTTACCAAGGATCGTAAGAATTACGAAGAGAAATGGAATGACATTGGCATTTTTGTAAAGTATGGTGCATTGAGTGATGAAAAGTTTTATGAGAAAGCAAAGGATTTTGTATTGCTGACAAATACCAATAAGGAAAACTACACGTTGACGGAGTATGAAGCTAAAGTAAAAGATTTTCAAACAGATAAAAATGGCAATCTCGTATATCTGTATACGGCAGATGCGGAACACCAGCACAGTTATGTACAAGCTGCAGAGAAGAAGAGCTATGATGTGTTGTTGATGAACTCACCTATTGATAATCATTTTATTCAGATGCTCGAAAGCAAGTTGGAAAAAACATCAATGAAGAGAGTAGATGCAGATGTATTGGATAAGCTGATAGAAAAAGAAGATGCGGAAAAGCATTCATTGTCAGAAGATGATACAAAAAAGCTGACGGAAATATTTGACAAAGCGATTAATAATAAAGCAATGAAGGTGGATGTAGAGAGCTTACCGGCTGATGCATTACCGGTAACATTGACAGAAGAAGAATGGATGCGCCGCATGAAGGATATGAGTAAAATGGGCGGCGGTGGCGGCATGAACTTCTATGGTGCCATGCCTGATAATTTTAAAGTGGCGGTAAATGCAAATCATCCGTTGATCACAAAAATATTAGGGGCAGATGAAGGACAACAAACCGTGTTGGCTAAGCAGGCTTTTGACTTAGCATTATTAGCAAAAGGTATGTTGAAAGGAAAAGATTTGACTGCGTTTGTGGAGAGAAGTGTTGGGGTGTTGTAATAATAGCAAGATAGCAAACGAATATACCTGCAAGATAAATATCAATAAGAAAAGCTGCGCAAGCAGCTTTTCTTATT
>JAHEMM010000145.1 GCA_024643655.1 Chitinophagaceae bacterium
TTTTTACACTTTTACAACGAAAGTTTTATGCCTCTTTCTGCAAAGAGTTTGTTATTTTTTTTAAAAAAAGCTTTATTTAGATATGCTCAAACATTTGTTTTAATGAAATAATCAATCTCAGGTACACATTATCTATTATTAGTACTTGAAAAATAAAGCATTGTCCATAAAACCTATCTAACTTCACGCCATGGCCCTTTCCATTTTTCAGCTTTTAACGATTTTGCTTTTAATAATACTTGTTATACTCCTTGCCTTTAAAATGAAAGGGGAGAAGCTGGTCATTACAATGCCTGAGAACTATAAGGAGGTTCTTACTGATTATGTAAAATTTTATTGGCAGCTTTCTGAAAAAGATAAAGAGCTTTTTGAAAAAAGAGTTGAACAATTTTTATCAGCAGTACCAGTAATTGGGGTTAATGCAGAGGTTGAAGACTTAGATAGGTTGTTAATAGCATCTGCTGCGGTGATTCCAGTATTTTCTATATCCGATTGGCAGTATATTAATTTGCATGAAGTGTTATTATATCCTGGCACATTTAATCAGGATTTTGAACAAAACGGCTTTGATCGTCCCGTTACAGGTATGGTTGGTACGGGTCCCATGCAGCATAAAATGATTTTAACCAAATGGCAATTACGACAGGGGTTCGTAAATAATAGCAACATGCATAATACAGCAATACATGAATTTGTACACTTAATAGATAAAATGGATGGTACAATGGATGGTGTTCCGGAAATAATTTTAGAACGGAAATATGTAAAGCAATGGAAGAATTTAATGGACTCCACCATCTGGCAAATGAAAACTTATGGCTCAGATATAGATATGTATGGCGCAACTAGTCCTATCGAATTTTTTGCAGTTATTTCCGAATACTTCTTTGAACAGCCAGAAACGTTAAAAGCAAATCATACAGAATTATATGAAATGTTGAAGCGCATTTATAAAACAAAGGATAGTTAATGGTATAATTAAGGTGATTTTAATTCAATCTTTCAAGTACTTCAACAGCTTTACTTTCTTTGATGTTTCCACTAAAAGCATTTTGATAAATAACATCTACCCGTAATGCTTTCATACCTGTTACTCCTTGCATATCTTTAAGCGTTAACCATTCAATTTCCGGACCGATATAGTTTATACTTTGCAGGTACTCGAGATAGTTGATATATTCTTTAGCATCTTTATCTTGTGAATAAACTATCGCAATTTTACCCGGTAAGGTTAACCTTTCATTTGTTTCATTTACAAATGCTTTGTCAATCCGTTTTTTAATAATTTCATAACGAATATTATAAGCCCCTTCAACGCCAAATTTTTTTTCTTCAATTTTGAAATGAATTGTCATTGGATTGCTGTGAACTAAAATCAATGAACAAATTTCAAGTTTGGTTTTCATATTTGGCTTAAGCCGTTGAACATTATTTTCTGTTTCACACATCAATAATAATTGCCATAAGCGTAGATTTTGCAAGTACAGTGTATGATAAGTATTATTATTTACCATGCTTTGTCCTATATATATATTATGATCTACACCATCAGTTTGATATTTTTCAAAATAGTGTGGAAACATTTTTTGTGCTGCAATCTGCATCTTGTCCAGGTAATCAGAAACTTTATCATTTATTAATTTTACACTTTGTTCATAATCTTTTCTTTGTTTATAAATCATTCCCAATGATGGATCCAATTGTTTTTTATACGAATTTAAAGCTTCTTGTATATCAGGATCCAGTGTTTTGATATGACTAAATACGGGATAAATATCTGCTTGAAGAAATTCTAAAACTTGTGTTTCATCACCAGATACAAGGCCGTTTTCCAGTCTTTTGATATAATTATGTATTCGAAATTGTAATTCTTTATATACGGGTAGTGGAAATATATTTATTGTTTTCTCCAACACCAGGTCAGCTGATGTTAATTGCTCTATAAGGTCCGATTGTATTGCCTGGTTTCTTTTGGTAGAAGAACTTTGGATATCAACTTGCCCATACAGTGGGAATACATTTTCAAAAACAATTTCTTCCAGATCGGCATCTGAAAAAAAGCGAAGGCTCTGTACCAGTCGTTCTGCAGCCTCGGTAAAACGCCATGAAACAGTTGGGTGTATAGCTGTACATTTTTGACGGATAATCGTTTCTAACTGATTTTCAAATTCTTCCTGTGATCTTTTTAGTGCAGAAGTAAATAGGGGAATAACTTCTTCTAATTTATGTGGAGTAATAGAATTCAATTCATCAAGGTTTTCGGAACCTAATTCCAGAACACCTACCAATTCATTATTATATAAAAGTGGAATAGCTAAATAACTTTTTAATTTTTGTTTTATTAATTGTGCAGTAAGAACCGTAGAGCGGCTTTCGCCTTCAATAATTTCAGGTAAAATAAAACTTGTTTTTTTATTGAAAATTATCTCTTCAGATTCCTGACAAAAAGCTTCTTCTATTTTCTTTACCTTTTTGTCTCTTAAAACTATACTATTCCATATTCCATACCCAATTGATTGCAGCAGATTTCTTTCTTTATTCCAGGAAATAAATCCTGTTTTTAGCATAGGCACATTCAATAAAGCACTAAGATTTGTTCTTATTCTTTCAACAATGTCTGGCATAACCAACGCATCTTTTTTTAACAGGTCATATTTCAAAGCTGAAATTGCTTCTTCCCGGGTTACATCAAAAAGAGTAATAATGGTTATGCCTTCATATAAAAAGCTTTGTGGTGGAATTTTTTCTTTCCATAATGCAACATTGTCAAAGTTGTTTATCAATTCTCTGATATCTTTTGGACACAATTCTATTTTATGCAAAGGTTTAATGTCAGCAAAATCTCCATTAAAAAAAGCTCTATAGCGCTTTATTATACCTGTTTTTTTATCAGGGATATCAAAATAAAAATTCCGGGCAAAATTTATTCCGGCACCATATAAACCATTAAGAATAGGGATGCAGCCGAATACATACATTGAGTCTTTACTATTTTTTGGAATGTCAATATTGCCATCTGCATCATCTAATATTTTAGCAAATCTTTCAGTGGTATTAAAAAAATAATCCTGATAAGGCATACAGGCTGCTCTGGTTTCATTGGTAGTAGTAAGTGATGGAAAAAAGGGGGATAATAATAATTGAACATCTTCCTGATGTTTTTCAAGAATGGTAACATCCGTAAATGGATTGTTTAATATTGGGTGTAGTTCCAGTCTTTTTAAAACTTCTGCAGCACGGTCATCTTCATATCCACCGGGGTTATTCAATTGTTCTTGCCACCATTCAATAAGGTATTTAAAATTATACTGAACAATGAGTGGGAATTCTCCACTATCATTATACTCGGCACTTTTTGTATAACGTATATAAGGCATATAATTTATTATTGTTATTCAAGTTGAGTTAGTAGTAATTGAGATGATAAATTACTAACTTTATCTCAAAGATAAAACACAAAGTATGGAAACTACAACTACTTCATTACAACCTCTAATTGAAGCGTTTAAGCTACAAACCAGACTTTTTATAAACGTAACAAAAGATATCTCTGATGAGCATGCAAAAGGTAGTTTTGGTGGAAGTCCTAACAATATTGCCTGGATAACTGGGCATTTATTTTCTACCAGACATATGTTAGCGACCGTACTTGGCATTACAGACAGAGAACCTTTTCCGGAATTTTTTGAAAGAGGAAAAGGTATTCAGGAGAACATGCAATACCCATCGATGGACGAATTAACAGCAGGCTGGGATGAATTTGGAGCAAAAGTAATTAGACGATTAGAGAGTATAAGTGAAGACGATCTACAAGCCGAAGCTCCGGTACAAACGCCAATTAGTGAAAATACATTACGAGGGTTTATAACTTTTATTTGCCATCATGAGGCTTATCATATAGGGCAGCTTAGTTTAGCTAGAAGGCATTTCGGTTATGAGGCGATGAGTTATGCTTAAAAATATTTTAAATTCGCAATCTTTTTTTGTGCCAGGTTATTTGTCCAGATGGTTAGCTAAATGTTCAGTTACATAAAACCATTTGCAGTAATTAATCCAATTCCATTTTTTTGTCTCGCCAGCAAGTAACCATTTATCATTTTTTCACTTCATTTCCTTTTTTGTTTTGGCTCTGGCAAAGCGTCAACATAAAATTAAATTATACCGTACAAAAAAATCTTGTTTTTGTAAGGTAGATTATCTTTGTTTTCATATGTTTTTCATTTTTTATCTTTTTTCTATTTGTTCTGATCAGACAATTTCTATGTCTGAATTAAGTCAGCAACGAACTGAACGTCAAATTATACATGA
>JAHEMM010000069.1:0-14588 GCA_024643655.1 Chitinophagaceae bacterium
ACAAGGCAACGTTGCTGTCGGATGCGATGCCATACCGACCGTTTATCTTCAATTATCTTTTCACTTCTGGCATTGGCCATACTGGTTCGGTAGGCTTTAATCTTTTCTGGAGTGTTCATATAATCAGCGATTACTCCCCATTCAAATATTTTTATCTTATACCCTTCTTCATTTACTACTACCGGCCACTTAGAGAAAGATTGGGCTACTTTATGATAGGTAGATTCAAAGTGAATCGTATCATCAGATTTGATATTCATAAAATCAGCAATCAATTTAATGTTGCTGAAAAAACTCATGTCATAGCACATGGGATGAAGTTTTCTATTTCATCCAAATGTACTTCAGTTTGCTGGCCTTTCCATAGCAAGGCAATATAGAGTTCGCCGTATCTTTCTTTCAACGTTACTTTCAGTTTATCAGCCGGTGAAAATTTCCACCAGGAAAGCCGATATAACATGTAGTTACCTATTTTTCTTTTTAATGCTTCGTTTGCTTTCCATTTTTTGGGTAACAGATTTATATAGATTTTATATCCATTGGGTTGGGTAGCGGCTGTCAATAATTTTATTCTGTGTTCTTCGTTAGTACTATCGTATAAAAAGCGGCAGGGATCTTTTATTAGCAGTCGCATATGCCGTTCGGCTCTTTCTTTATCAATTTCATGATGAGCATAATGGGTCAATAATAATGATGTAGTGTTTTTGTTTTCACTTAAGAAATTACCCCTTCTATATTGCTGGCGTACAAAATACATCGGTTGCTTCAGCATGGCTGCTAGAATTTGTTGGTTCAATAATGTATAAGGATTCAGCATGTCAATTATTTTATTTCATATAATTCATTCCATCTTGTGGTAAATCGTTTACTTCTGAGTTCTTGTCTCATTTTCCAGTTTCGTTGTAGCCCTGAAGCAAGATATTTTACAACATCATCTCTATGACTGAAGTTGATATTGTCAACTGCTTCCATCAGGAAGCGATGATTATTTTGTGCATCCGTCATAAATAAATTGGCCTGTATAGAATTATCCGGTACCAGTTTGCCGAGGATTACGCCGGCTTTTAAATATTTTAATCCGGGTTCAAATAATTTTTCTGTCAATGGCAAGGCATGATGAATCAGTTCCGCTGTATTCGCCGTGGCAACCGGGAAGTTGGTGTATTGATACCGTGATTGCGGGTTGTATTCATACTTATCTTTTTTATAGCCGTTCGTTACAACAAATACCTGTATCGATTTTGCAGCATAAAATTGCCGGCGCAATTTTTCTGCTGCTCTTGAAGTGTAAGTAGCTACGGCTTCTTTTATTTCAGGGAGATTAAAAACCGGTTTGCCAAACATTCTTGTAGTGGCAATCATTTTTTTGGTATCCAGCGGATCTTTCATGGGTATGCAGGGTATACCACGAAGTTCTTTTATCAATCTTGTACCGACTACGCCGCCCAGATTTTTCCGTGCCCATTCCTCGGGCATATTGCGTAGCTGCCATCCATCATCAATACCAAGATGATGTAATTTGATGGCATACTGCCGGCCTACACCCCATATATCGTCTACGGCTGTACGTTCCAGTGCATCTTTTATTTCGTGGATGGACTGCAAGACCATTACGCCTTGTGATGCTATTTTATTTTTTTTCGACAACCGGTTGGCCACTTTTGATAATACTTTACTTGGTGCAGCACCAACCGTTACTTTGATGCCTGTCCATTTTTCCACTGTTTCTTTTATTTCTTTACAAGCCGACTGCATACTTTTTTCAGGAACCATACCCAGATCCAGAAATGCTTCATCTACAGAATATACTTCCACCTGATCATCGCCTACTAAACAACGTAATGTATCCATCACTCTCATGCTGAGATCGCCATACAAATTATAATTGCTGGAAAAAACAGCTACGTTATTTTTTTCTATAATCTCCTTATTCTGATAGTAAGGTGCAGCCATACCCACCCCAATCTTTTTTGCTTCGTCGGTACGGGAAATAATACAACCGTCATTATTGCTTAATACAACAACGGGTTGATGGTCCAGGTCAGGCCGAAAGAGCCGTTCGCAGGAACAATAAAAACTGTTACAATCTACTATTGCTTTCATACCCCATAGCCCCCTAAAGGGGGAATTTATTTCCGTGATTGAATAATTCAGTATTGATAGCAAGATTTATTTTGATGATGACAGTTTCTAAACTTTTCAAGACCTCTTCATTTTTAAATCTAATTACCACTATACCATCTGCTTCTATTAATTGCTGTCGTTCGGTATCATTTGTTTTTACTTTATTAGTATTATGTATTTTCCCATCAACTTCAATTACCATTTTTAGTCTATAGGAAAAGAAATCAGCAATGTAGATGCCAAGTGGGTGCTGTCTTCTGAATTTATATCCCTGCGGCTTTGTTTTTAAATAGCTCCATAGTGCTATTTCAGCTGCAGTTGTGTTATTTCTAAGTTCTTTCGCCCTTGCGAAAATCAGAGGACTAGCTTTATAAAACATTTTCTTTTCCATCACTATGAATCGTATTTGGTGTTTATATGTATTTTTAGTCTAAGTTTCCCCTTTAGGGGGGCAGGGGGTTTCATACCTGATGAATGACATACGTTACAACTCCCCACATAATAAAATCACTGAATTCGGCGAGGTTAATCGCTTTGTAGCGACTGTTCTCCGGGATTAAAAAAGCGGAAGAAAAATTTTTATGAAACCGCCTTACTAATAACTCTCCATTCAATACGGCGACGATGATTTTTCCATTTGCTAACTTTATTGAGCGGTCAACGATCAGTACATCTTTATCAAAAATCCCCGCTTCCTGCATTGCATCGCCTTTCATACGAAAGAAATAGGTAGCCGGTTTGTTTCGGATCAGTTGTTCGTTCAGATCAATGCCCCGTTCCATATAATCGTCAGCTGCTGCACCAAAGCCGGTGGCATTGGCGGTTTTCACCTCTTGCTGTGTAAATTGTTTTGAGCCTTTGTAGGCAGCGCCGTAAAATTCTTCTCCCTCCATAAAATAATAATTTTTGTAAAGCTAAATTATTTAGTAAATTTATGCTAAGAAATTGAGGAATTATTTTTTTTAATTATGCAATGAGGCTTTTATGGAAACAATTATTAATACTATTCCCGGTTATCGGGTGTATGAGTACCTGTTGGTAATAGGTCCGCATCAGGAATTAGCTGGCAGGATCATGAAATTGAAAGAGGAGTTTGCTAGGCAATACAAATCTGATCATGCAAAATGGGGCAAGCCGCAAGTGGCGTTGGTAAATTTTAAACAACTGGCGATGATGGAAGAAAGGATAGTGAACCGGTTGAAGACAATAGCAATGGGTTTTCCTCCATTCAAAGTAGAGTTGAAGGATTTTGGAAGCTTCCCATCTCATACTATCTATATTAATGTGACCTCGAAACTTCCTATTCAAAATTTAATAAAAGAAATCAGAAAAGATAGTCAACGCTTGATGAAACTGAATGATGATAATAAACCACATTTCATGATGGAATCGCATATAACGATTGCAAGAAAATTAAAGCCCTGGCAATATGAAAAAGGATGGTTGGAATACAGTCATAAACATTTTACCGGCAAATTTATTGCAAACAACATGACTTTATTAAAACGACTGGAAGGAGAAATGAAATATCATCCAGTACAGCAATTTGAATTTCAGAATCTTCCTGTTGCAACGAAGCAAGGAGAATTATTCGGATAAAGTTTATAACTACAGAGACAGAATGGCACAGACGAACACAGTGAAAATACATAAGCCGCTTACTGAAAGAGAAAGATGGTTGACCTCGCAGATAATGGATATTGCAATTGGTATTCATAAATTTTTAGGACCTGGCTTATTGGAAAGTGTATATCAAAAATGTTTCTGTTATGAGTTGGCGAAAAGAAATATTCCTTACGTAAAACAAAAATGCATCGAACTGATTTATGATAATCTTATAGTTGATGAAGGATTAAGAATTGATATTCTTGTAGATGATTTAATAATAATAGAATTTAAAGCACAGGAAGTATATCATCCGGTGTGGGAAGCTCAGTTGCTGAGCTACTTAAAACTTACACAAAAAAGGCTTGGTTATATATTAAACTTTCATGTACCCCTTATGAAGGATGGGGTAAAGAGGATGATTCTTTAAAACTCCTTAAGCTAACAAATCTCCGTGTTTCGCTGTGTCTCTCTGTCTCCGTGGTTCAACCTTTCTGTATTTCACAACCCGGTAATAAAATTATATGAATAATAAATTACAACAGGACCATTTTAAAGTTGCAGCGAAAAAGCAGGAAGAAGGCGAACAGTATTTAGCAGGGAGAGGAGCACAGTTCAATACAAAAAATCGCTTTTTTAAGATTGAAAGTACAAAGGAACATATAGAAGGTATTGATGATTGGGAGGAAAGCAATGTGCCAACGATTTATATGGAACAGGAATCAAAAACAATTGTCAACAAAGTAGAAAGTAAAGATGTGGGTATGGGTTATAGTATGAATCCTTATGCCGGATGTGAACATGGATGTATTTACTGCTATGCAAGAAATGTACATGAGTATTGGGGTTATAGTGCAGGTCTTGATTTTGAAAGAAAGATCATTATCAAGAAAAATGCACCGCAGTTGTTGCGGAAATTTTTAATGCATCCAAAATGGGATGGCACACCGATCATGTTAAGTGGTAATACAGACTGTTATCAGCCAGCAGAACAGAAATACAGATTGACAAGAGGCTTATTGGAAGTGTGTAGAGAATTTAATCAACCTGTTGGGATCTTAACCAAAAACTCGTGGATATTAAAAGACAAGGATGTATTGCAAGAGATGGCAAAGAAAAGATTGGTGTCCGCCATGGTTTCTATTACTTCTTTCAATGAAGATTTACGAAGAATAATGGAACCAAGAACAACAACAGCTAATCAAAAACTAAAAGTGATCAATGAGTTAAGTAGTGCAGGTGTAAGAATGGGTGTCATGATGGGGCCAATGATACCGGGGCTAAATGAACATGAAATGCAACGCATAATGAAAGCAGCAAAAGACAATGGAGCAACCTTTACTGCGTATACATTTATTCGATTGAATGGAGCGATCAAATTTTTATTTCATGATTGGTTGTTTAAAAACTTTCCTGACCGGGCGGATAAAGTATGGCATCTGATAGAGCAAAGTCATAATGGTAAAGTAAATGATACCCGTTGGGGTGTACGTATGCGGGGGCAAGGAAATATTGCTGAGATGGTAGCACAGCAATATAAAAAATATGGCAAACTCTATGGAATGAATGCCGAGGAGTGGAGTTTAGATACAAGTATTTTCAGGAGGCCGGGGCAGCAAGGGAAATTATTCTGATTCAAATTCAAGTAATATTTCTTTATCCCTATACAAAATAAACATGTTGTTTTTTAGTGTATAGTTGTTTGCTTTTTGTAATAAGCTGAAAAAAGTATCTTCTGTTTGCTGTACTTCCTGGCAATACATTTTGGTTGAGAAAATATTTTGTATGCTGATCTTATTTTTATCAATTGTAAAGCTGCCTCCAAAATTGTTACAACTACCATTGCCTCCAGCACTTTTTTTCTCTTTATCGAATTTAATAAAGGCAGTTGTTATTATTGGTTCGATTCCGGTAGTTGTGTGTATTTTCTTTAATTCCCATTTGGTTTCAAATAGAGAGGCTTGTTTTTTTTCGTTTTCTTTTTTCATAATAAAAGAGGAGAGAACTATAAACACTCCTGTACTGATAAATGTAATTAACCGCATATTATTTATTTTTATACCAGTCAGATGCAGTAATATATTCTATTACATATAATAAAATGTTAAGAGGCGGATGTTTGTTATACTTTAATATATATCTTTTTCTTATCCATCCAATAACAGATAGCCCACATAAAAGTGATGATAAAGATGGCGTAAAGTAGTGAGCCATTTTCAGGAGCACCGGGAGTATGTATCAACACTTTTTTGTACATCCAATTCCAGGGATTGACGCCATTGCCAAGTTTTATTAGAGCAAGACCTCTGGGAAGAAAAGCACTTAAGGCAAAAACAAATAATGCATTTTTACCAAACACATCAAAGAAGCGGGCAAGACCTCCCCGTATTTTTTTGATCTCTATCATATAGATCATGGTGGCAATTGTAAGAATGGCGAGGCCGGTTGTATAAATTGTATAGGAGCTTGTCCATATCTTTTTATTGATAGGGAACACCATATCCCAACAATAACCAGTAATCAATAAACCAACACCGATAACAAATAATCCAGTCAGCATTTGGTATAATCCGTTAGTTGTTGTTTCCATTCTACCTTCTTCGCCAACTTTCTCTTTACTTTTATTCTGTATATAGGATCCTACAATAAATCCAAATATGACTTGTACAATGGCAGCCAATGTACTTGCCAGCCCTTCCGGATCAAAAGGGATTCCTTCGCCTTTATACATATGTACTTTTCCGAGTATTGCAATATCGGTATTGGTACCGAACCAGCCATTCAAACTATAAGGATCATTTGGATTGCCAACAAAACAAAGCATCCAGTACACCAACAAAATTATTAATCCGGCCAAAAATGCTTTTTTGGGTTTTAAATAATAAATTATTATTGAAGCAAAAAAGTAACAAAGAGCAATCCGTTGTAATACGCCAAAAATCCTGATGCCCTTAATAGTTTCAAGGATATTGCCAGCACTGTCTTTTGTATAATCCAACCAGGTAAATCCTTTAAAGATGGTAACCCTTTGAAATTCCGTTGATCCTTCAACAAGTCTGTTTACATCTGTAACAAAAGGCCACCAGTTGAGAAATAAGCCGATCAAGAAGATCAATGCGGTGCGTTTTATTATTTTTTTCCAAAAAATATGATCACCTCCAGCTTCCAACCGGGGCATTACAAAAGACATTGCATTGCCCACAGCAAATAAAAAGAAGGGGAAAACCAAATCGGTTGGCGTTAACCCATGCCAGGGTGCATGCTCCAATGGGTCGTAAATATGTGACCAGGAACCTGGGTTGTTGACTAATATCATCAGGCAAACGGTAGCTCCCCGAAAAACATCAAGCGAATAAAAACGTTGTTTCAATTGAAGTGGTTTAGGTTGTTGAAGTTAGGTGAAAGTCAATCCAAACCAGAAAAATAGACCCCTAAAAGTTTCATTTTATTGAGCCAAACTAATATTTATCATATCCAATCAATTCTTACAGGTAAAATCTAAGTCTATTGATATGAATTTTCCTATTCACCGATTGGAGTCTGAAAGCAAGTTACAATTAACCAGGTCGCTTTTTAGTTGGTATCCTTTACTCCAAAACATAGGCTCTGAGGTTCAAAAAATAATTTAAAAGAAAGTAGTGACTTTTAAGTTAAATAGTTATCAACTTATGGGAATAAATCCCTCATAATCCGCCATTTTTATTCTTTTACCACTCCCATCTTCCACTATATTTGCAGGCAAATAGATGGCCTTTTAAACGGGCTATGATATTACCGGCATTATCAGTCATTTAAAAAATATATTGTGACTGAGCTGGCGAAGCTATGCAATGAAGAATTCGACTCCGATAAAAAAATGGTTGGCCATTTACACCCGTCCAAGGTGGGAAAAAAAAGTGAATCAACTTTTAACGGAGAAGGGTTTGGAGAGTTATTGCCCTTTGAATAAAGTAAGAAGAAAGTGGAGTGACAGGTATAAAATCGTAGAAGAACCCCTATTTAAATCCTACGTTTTTGTTAAAGTAAGTGATGAAGACCGGTCCAATGTGAGATTAACAACAGGAGCAATCAACTTTGTATACTGGGATGGCAAACCTGCCGTAATAAAAGAGAAAGAAATATTGGCTATCCGCAGATTTTTGAATGAATATGAACTTGTAGAAGCACGGCCTATGAAATTAGATATAGATCAACGGGTACGGATTACTAATGGGTCATTGATGGATCAGGAGGGGAAGGTAGTTCAGTTGCAACATAAGACTGCCAAAGTGGCTATTGATAGTCTTGGGTATATTTTAGTAGCCACAATTGAGAGAAGTAAATTAACTTCGGCACAACCTAAGTAACAATAAAATTCAATATTTACAGCCATTGCTGTCTTATCCATTAAAGTCAAATCAATGAAGTTTGCAAAGTTTTTATTTTTGTTAACGCTTCCCGTTTATTTCTTTTCCTGTAAATCTGTTCAAAGACTACCTTATTACCTGCAAGATGTAAATGATTCTACGACTTTTAATGCAATTAAGATTCCAGAATTAAGAATCCAGAAAAATGACCAGCTTTCTATTCAGATTTTTAGTATAAGCACAGATCCTAAAGTTGATGAAATTTATAACCAACCGATGACGGGTGCTAATAATGGTGGTGGAGGGGGTGGTGGTGCCGGTCAAATGGCTATGCAGGGTTATTTAGTTGATATTAATGGTAATATCAAGCATCACCGGTTAGGATTAATACATGCTGAAGGTTTAACGAAAGAAGAATTGGCTGAAGAGGTAAAAAAACGGTTATCCGCTCCAGTTGAGTTGCTTAAAGACCCAACGGTTGTTGTCAATTTTTTAAACTTAAGAGTTACTTTACTAGGGCAGATTAATTCACAAGGAGCACTTAATTTTCCGGGTGAAAGGTTGTCGATAATTGAAGCAATTGGATTGGCTGGTGGAGTAACAGATTTTGGAACCAGAGATAATGTAAGAGTAATTCGGGAGGTCAACGGAAAACGGGAAACAGGAGTAATAGATCTTACTTCCAAAAAACTATATGATTCGCCTTTTTTTTATCTGGCACAAAATGATTTGATTCTTGTAGGTGAAACTGACCAAAGAATTGGAGACATAGAACGACAAAGAATAACCCAGCAAATTGCATTTGCATTTACAATCGTAACGGTAGTGGCTACACTGGCCAATATTTTTATCAAATAGTAAAATAAAATTAATCAGAACAGCATTTTGATACATGGAAGATCAACAAAATAATACGTTAACTGAAGCCAGAAGTGAACTTTCCAATCTTACGATCCGGGATTTATTTTACAAATACATCCGGTTTATACCTGTCTTTGTATTGTCAGTTGCATTAGCCTTATTTGGAGCTTACGGTTACCTGAGATATTCAACTGAAATATATAGTACTACCGGAACTTTGTTACTAAAAGCTGATCAAAAACAAGGTGGATCTTCTGATAAATTTGATGATTTATTTGGAGGAAGTAAAGGTTTCAATATCCAGAATGAAATTGAAGTATTGAAATCGAAAGCATTAATGGCAAGAGTTGTAGAGAAAAAAGATCTTCAATATAATTATTATGTAAAAGGGAAAATTAAAACAATAAATATTTATAAAACCGGTCCTTTTAGATTGGTAGCGACAGATCTAACAGACTCCACTCAACCTTTTTCACTTAAAATAAAATTCAAAGACAACAACAGTTTTACCGTTAACGGTGACAATACCACTTACAGTTTTAATAAATTTTTTAAAACAGCGCATGGAACTTTTCAATTGGTAAGGAATAATCAAAACGGCCTGTCAAAGGATTATACAGTTGATTATGCACCTACTTTTTCAGCAGCTGGAAAATTTACAGGTGCAATCAATGTGGCTCCAAAGATCGGCGGTACCGGCATTGTAAATATCAGCATGCAGGGAACCAATCCTGTTCAATGTGCCGATATTGTAAACCAGTTAATGGAGGATTATGGAAATTTTACAAAAGAATTGAAAAATAAAGCTGCCGATCAGATGATCGATTGGATTAATGTACGGATGGACAGCCTTGGAAAAGAACTGGATATTGCTCAGAATAATTTAAGACGATATAGCGAGGAAAATAACCTCATGGACTTGGAATTGCAACAGAGTACTTATCTGAATAATATAAGTGAATCCGATAAAACAATAAACGAACAGATTGTTTTATTAAATACAGCAGATTTTTTACTTAGTTACTTAAAAGATAAGAAAAACGAATATGCAACATTGCCTGTACTTTCTACTTTTGGTCTACAAGATCCAACACTTTCTGGATTGATTGGTGGCTATAACATACAACAAAATAAACGGAATGGTTTATTAGAATCGAATGTTGCATCAAGTCATCCTTTTGTGCTTGAACTCAATGATCAGATAAAAAAATCGAAAGAAAGTATTTTTGAAAGCATTGGAAATCTGCAAAGATCAATTAATCGACAAATAAGTGAAGTTAAAAGAAACAGTAATGAAGATTTGGGTGAATTACAGGACTTACGCTATAAGTCTAAGGATTATATTGAATTAAAACGCCAGGTTGATAATAAACAGTTGCTTTTTAATGTACTACAGTCAAAAAAAGAAGAAACTTCTATCTCCCGGGCTTCTAATATTGCAAATACACAAATAGTGGAAAGTGCATATATATCAGGAACGCCAATAAAACCGAACCGCCGTTCAATACAAATGATGTCCATATTGATTGGCTTATTGATCCCTGCATTAATCATTTTCGGCGGCGAAATGTTGAACGATAAAGTAAGCACCCGGTTTGATGTAGAGAAAATAACAACTGCGCCAATACTGAGTGAAATCGGTCACTCTTATTCAGATGAAGTGCTGGTAGTCAATAAAACTACCAGAAGTATGGTGGCAGAGCAATTCAGAATTATTCGTTCCAATCTGCAATATGTAATAGGAAAAGCTGATCGGTTCACCTTATTAGTAACTTCTTCTTTTAGCGGGGAAGGAAAATCTTTTTTAAGCACCAATCTGGGGGCAGTAATGGCGTTGGCTGGTAAAAAAACCGTTATCCTTGAATTTGATATACGAAAGCCAAAAGTGTTATCGGGATTGAAAATGAGTAAAGGGCCGGGTATTACAAATTTTCTGATTGGAAAATCGGAATTATCAGATATTATTCGCAAAGTACCCGATACAGAAAATTTGTATGTAATTGGTTGCGGACCCATACCTCCAAATCCTTCTGAATTGTTGTTAAATGAAAATGTAGTAGAGCTATTTGATCAGTTAAAAAAAGAATTTGAAGTAGTGATTGTAGATACTGCACCTGTAGGTATGGTAAGTGATGCACAAACGCTAAGCAAATTTGTAGATAGTACGTTGTACATGGTTCGGCAGGGGCATACTTTTAAAAAGCAGATAACCCTGATCGATGAATACTATGTACAAAATAAATTGCCAAAAGTGGCCATTGTCATCAATGATGTAAAATTGAGATCAGGTTATGGTTACTATGGCTATGGACGTTATGGCTATGGCTATGGCTATGGTTATGGAAGTTATTACGAAGAAGAAGCACCTCCTCCAGGTTTTTTTGAACGAATGCTTACTTATCTGAATCCATTAAAATGGTTTAGCAAAAAATAATTGTACTGAATGCGTATTCTTGTTACAGGTGGAGCGGGTTTCATTGGCTCTCATATTGTTGCAGCTTTATTGCAACATCCTGATGTTTCATTGGTAAGGGTAATTGATAACCTGGCAACCGGTAGTTTGCAGAATCTGGAAGAATTTAAAGACAATGCAAGGTTTGAATTTTTTGAAGCAGATATCAGAAATTATCAATCCTGCCTGCAGGCATGTGAAGGTATTGACCGGATTACACACCAGGCGGCATTAGGATCTGTACCCCGTTCAATCAATGACCCATTAACGACCAACGAAGTAAATATTACGGGTACACTCAATATTTTTACAGCGGCAAAAGAAAAAGGAATCAAAAGAATTGTATATGCTGCCAGTTCTTCAACCTATGGAGACCATCCCGGTCTGCCGAAAGTAGAAGACAAAATAGGCAAACCTCTTTCTCCATATGCAGTTACCAAATATGTAAATGAGTTATATGCTAAAGTATATGGCGAATTATACGGACTGGAGTTAATTGGTCTCCGGTACTTTAATATTTTTGGCCCAAAGCAAAACCCCAATGGGCCATATGCAGCAGTGATTCCCTTATTTGCTGAAGCAATTATAAACGAAGAGCAGCCAGTAATTAATGGCGATGGCGAGCATAGCAGGGACTTTACTTATGTAGATAATGCGGTACAGGCTAACTTGCTGGCCTTGTTTACCGAGAAAGAAAAAGCAGTTAACCAGATTTATAATATTGCCTGTGGAGAACAAACAACGCTTAATCAGTTGTTTGAAGGATTAAGAAAAGAAGCAGGCATTCAACTCCAACCTGCATACGGACCTGAAAGGGCAGGGGATGTAAAGCATAGCCTTGCAGATATTTCAAAAGCAAAAGAGTACTTAGGCTATTCCGTAAAAGTAACAATAAGCGAAGGGTTGCAATATACTTATCGCTGGTATAAGGCACAACGGGAAACTGGCAGATAATATTTGCATTGTGATTTATACAACTTCATTTTAAATTTAGTCTTACATGAAAATTGCAGTTGTCGGTACGGGTTATGTAGGTTTAGTTAGCGGAACATGTTTTGCCGAAACGGGTAACCAGGTTACCTGTATAGATATTGATCAGTCCAAAGTAGACCGCTTGTCTTCTGGAGAGATTACCATTTATGAACCGGGACTGGAAAAAATATTTAACCGGAATTTAAAAGAGGGTCGTTTACATTTTACCACTTCGCTTCAGGATGGGATAAAAGATGCCGTCCTTATTTTTTTGGCACTGCCAACACCTACCGGAGAAAACGGTAGTGCTGATCTGAAATATATTCTGGGTGTTGCCAATGATCTTGGAAAAATTTTAGTGCCCGGCGATTATAAAGTGATCGTAGATAAGAGTACCGTACCGGTGGGTACGGCAGATAAAGTGAGGGCAGCAATTCTTGCATCCGGCGGTGATCAATTGACAGCAAGTTTTGATATAGTGAGTAATCCTGAGTTTTTAAGAGAAGGGGCCGCTGTAGAAGATTTTATGAAACCAGATAGGGTAGTGGTTGGTACCAGTTCCGAAAGAGCACAAAAAGTAATGCAGCAATTATATGAACCATTTGTTCGGCAGGGTAATCCGATTATTTATATGGATGAACAAAGTGCTGAGCTAACCAAATATGCTGCGAACAGTTTTCTGGCAGTTAAAATTTCTTTTATGAATGAAATTGCCATACTCTGCGAAAAGCTGGGAGCCGATGTGGATATGGTACGCCGGGGTATTGGTACTGATTTCAGAATTGGTAAACACTTTTTATACCCGGGATTAGGGTACGGGGGAAGTTGTTTTCCAAAAGATGTGCAGGCCTTATCTGTTTCGTCAAAAGAAGCAGCCTACGATTTCAAAATACTGAATGCCGTAATAGCGGTTAACAAATTACAAAAAGAGTTTTTTATAAATAAGATCAACAACTATTATAAAGGAAATCTGAAAGGAATGAAATTTGCCGTTTGGGGATTAGCCTTTAAACCCAACACTGATGATATACGGGAGGCACCGGCATTGGAAGTGATAGAACAGTTACTGGCTGGAGGCGCTACTGTTACTGCATTCGATCCTGAAGCTATGCCCAATGTAAAAAAGCAGACAAAGCTGGCGATCGATTTTGCTCCTGATCAGTACACAGCACTTACAGATGCAGATGCATTAATAATTTGTACAGAATGGAATGAGTTCCGTACTCCGGAATATGAAAAAATAAGCACATTGCTGAAGTCCAAAACAATTTTTGATGGCAGGAATCTGTATGATCCGGAAAAAATGAAACAACTTGGCTTTTATTATGAGAGCATCGGAAGAGAAAAGGTTTCTATTTAATTTTTCCAAAACGGAATCAACAGGCAGCAAAAAATAATTGTATGAAAAGAGTATTAATTACAGGAGCAGCGGGGTTTTTAGGTTCCCATTTATGTGACAGGTTTATCAAAGAAGGATATGAAGTGATTGGAATGGATAATCTGATCACTGGCAGTTTAAAAAATATTGAACATCTTTTTCCATTAAAAGAATTCAGCTTTTACCATCATGATGTAAGCCGCTTTATACATATACCCGGCAATCTGGACTATATTCTTCATTTTGCTTCACCGGCCAGTCCCATCGATTATTTAAAAATACCGATACAAACATTAAAAGTTGGATCCTTAGGTACTCATAATTGTTTGGGTCTTGCTCTTAATAAAAAAGCAAGAATTTTAGTAGCCAGTACCAGCGAAGTGTATGGAGATCCGTTAGTGCATCCGCAAAATGAAGATTATTGGGGTAATGTAAACCCGGTAGGTCCCAGAGGAGTGTATGATGAAGCGAAACGTTTTCAGGAAGCGATGACGATGGCCTATCATACCTATCATGGGGTGGAGACAAGAATCGTCAGGATATTTAATACCTATGGGCCGAGAATGCGGCTGAATGACGGAAGAGCATTGCCTGCATTTATAGGCCAGGCATTAAGAGGAGAAGACCTTACTGTATTTGGAGATGGCAGCCAGACCCGTAGTTTTTGCTATGTAGCAGATCTGGTAGATGGTATCTACCGGTTACTATTATCCGATTATAGCCAGCCGGTTAATATTGGTAATCCTGATGAAATAAGTTTACTGGATTTTGCCAAAGAAATCATTCAATTGACCGGAACAACACAAAAAATTATATACAAACCATTACCGGCGGACGATCCTAAACAACG
>JAHEMM010000069.1:14688-16342 GCA_024643655.1 Chitinophagaceae bacterium
ATCATTGGTGCAGGAGGATATATTGCCCCGCGGCATATGCAGGCAATAAAAGAAACAGGTAATACACTTGTTGCGTCAATGGATATTCATGATTCTGTTGGTGTGCTGGATAGTTATTTCCCGGACGCTGCTTTTTTTACATCAACAGAGGAGCTGAATATTTTTATTTCCGATCAGTCTGAGAAAAACATTCCCGTCCATTATCTTGTTGTTTGTTCACCAAATCATTTACACGAAGAGCATATTTTATTCGGATTAGAAAACGGTCTTGATGTAATCTGCGAAAAACCGGTAGCACTTTCTACTGATAGTATTGTTCGACTAAAAGCCGCTGAAAAAAGATCAGGTAAAAGCGTATTTACAATAATGCAATTGCGATTGCACCCGGCTATCATCGCTTTAAAAGAAGAATTGGTAAATAACGGTGCCGAAAAACAGTACCAGGTTAATGTACAATATATTACAGCCCGCGGCCAATGGTATCATCGCAGCTGGAAAGGTGATGTAGAAAAGAGTGGTGGTATTGCAACAAATATTGGCATCCATTTATTTGATCTGTTGCTTTGGCTTTTTGGTTCTGTAAAAGAAAATACTATTACAGATTATTCCAAAGAAAAAATAGCCGGTCAGTTAGCATTAAATAATGCAACAGTTAACTGGCTGCTTTGTACAGATGAAAAGGCTTTGCCGGCAACAGTGAGAGCAAGCGGAAAACGGGTTTTCCGGTCTTTTACAATTGATGATAAAACAATTGATTTTTCAGAAGGAGCTTTGTCATTACATACGGCAAGCTATGAGGCAATATTAAATGGGAATGGATTTTCGTTGGAAACCACTACTCCTTCTGTTGATCTTGTACAAGCAATAAATGAACAAACTTTAATTGCTATAAATAATTAATTTGATGCCTTCAAAAACAATACTCGTTTTATCGCCGCATACGGATGATGGTGAATTGGGTTGTGGTGCTACCATGCATCGGTTTATCGAAGAAGGCTATACTATTATTCATATCGCTTTTTCTATCTGTAAGGATTCCTTATCAGCAGAATGGGTTCCGGATACGCTGGCCATTGAAGCTAAAAAAGCAGCAGCAGTTATAGGCATACAACAGGATAATCTTTTATTACTGGATTTCCCGGTACGGCAATTTATAGAAAACCGCCAGTTGATATTAGATGAATTAATCAGATTGCAAAAACAATATAAACCTGTCATGGTATTTATTCCCTCTTCTACAGATATACACCAGGATCATGGAGTGATATATGTAGAAGCAGTTAGGGCTTTTAAACATTGCAGCATTTATGGGTATGAAATGCCCTGGAATAATTACTCTTTTTCCGGTACTACTTTTATCAGAATAAATGAAAATAACCTGCAGGCAAAATTAAAAGCATTGGAAGTTTATCAGTCTCAACAGCATAGAAATTATATGCAACCGGATTTTATACAATCACTGGCAAAAGTACGGGGTGTACAGGCCGGCGTTTTATATGCGGAATGTTTTGAATCTATTCGCATTATTCAATAAGGAATATTAACCAGAACAAATGTCAAAGACTATTATTATAACAGGGGGCGCCGGATTTATCGGATCACATGTAGTTCGTTTGTTTGTTAACAGCTATCCGGAGTATAAAATTATAAACCT